>JANYEP010000242.1 GCA_025363075.1 Chitinophagaceae bacterium
ATACTTTTTTAACAGTCAATTGCTCTGTTTCCTCAGGCATTGCTTGTTGTTGCGAAAGTTGTTTTGCGATAAAAACTATACTTTTTTCATCACAAACAGAGTTAGACAAATACATCTCAAATATTTGCTGCCATTGGGTTGCAACCAATCCTGTTTCTTCAAGCAACTCCCTTTTTGCAGCATCAAGTGGTTTTTCATTTAATGGACAACCTCCCTCAGGAATTTCCCAACTATATAAATTTAATGGAAATCTGTGTTGCCCAACAAGCCAGGTATTTCCATCATCATCTATAGGAATAATACCAATGGCAATATTCTTAAAATGTACTTTTCCATACACTCCTTCTCCCCCATTTGGGTTAATAATATTGAAGTGATGTAGGCTTATCCAATTGTTGCTATACACTAAATTTTCGTCAACTATTTTCCAAGGATTATTTTCCATTTATTATTTTTTAAAAGCAAAATATACTGCTGCAACAATGAACATAAAACTAATAATGTAATTGTATTTAAAAGGCTCTTTAAGATACAATACTGCGAAAATAGTGAATACAATAAGTGTAATAATTTCTTGCGTGATTTTCAATTGAAAAGCATTAAATCCATTGCTGTAGCCAGCTCTATTGGCAGGAACCATTAAACAATATTCAAAAAAAGCAATGCCCCAACTTATTAAAATTGCTTTCCACAATGGCACGCCCTTATCTTTTAAATGTCCATACCACGCAAAAGTCATAAACACGTTAGATGCTATCAGCAGCAGAATTGTTCGCATAATTTATGTGAGTGATTTATGGCAACTTCACTATTTTTTCAGTAATAGTTTTATCATCATAAATAAGTTGAAGAATATAAACATCACTTGCCCAAGATGTAGTATTTAAAGAAATATCTTTTACAGCATTGCTATCGTATTTTTTATTTAAAACAGTTCTTCCTACACTGTTAAAAACCTTGATAGCCTTGAGGTTTGTGGGGTTATTCAAATGTTGAATCAACAAATAATTTTGAGTTGGATTTGGATAAATGGCATACCCTTTTTCTTTAATACCTGGAGCATAATATTTTGAATAAACCTTAATATTATCCAAGTATAAATCGTTTCCAAAATATTCAATATTTCTAAATCTTAATTGAATTGCATCGCCTTTATTAAAGCTATTTGCAATCATTATAGAATCAGGCTTCCATTGATTGGCTTGAGGAAAAAATTCATTGAAATCGTAAGATTGTGTTTGATTAAAAGTAACTAAATCTCCACCACCTTTTCGCCAAATATTTTGCCAAGTACTACCACAATCCCTGCTAATGCTGATTTCCAGTGTATCAAAATCAATTCCAGTCGTTGGTACAAACCTTGCTTCGTAAGCATAATCAAACAATAGAAATGCACTATCCATATTTCTATCAATGCTAAAAAGAGGCGTTATTAAATCATCTGTTCTTCCTTTATTATCATAAACAAAATTTTGCATCATAGCACTGGAACTACTATTGCTACCATACTTATTTGTCTTTACCCAACTGATTGCATCAACAGGTTGTTGAGCTACATACCATTTTTCTGGAGGAAAGGTATTGCCTTCAAACCCTTCATAGAAAGGCAATGTAGCGTTTTGAGTAATATAAAAACTGCTATGCAAAGTATCGTTTAGTACAAATTCATCTGGAACATTATTTGGTAAAAAAGAATATACAGTTAGCTGATGCTTGCCAGCATTAACGATTGAATTTGTTAAACTAATTGTTGCACTATCATCTTTTTTTATGTTACCATTCCAGATAGTTGCAATAGGGTTTCCTCCATCAATTGTGTAATTAATTTTGAGAGATGTAAGGTTGTTATTGCCGATATTTTTTATAACTACTTGTGGGGAAATAGTTGAATTGCACGAAGCATCAATTGGAGATACAATTTGGCTCAAAGCAGCGTCGTTATTATATCTTACGTCAATATCAATATTATCTAAAAACAAATTATTGCCTTTGCCATTAACACTTCTAAAGGCGAATAATATTTTATTATTATTTTTAAAGGATGAAATATCAATCTTTATTTGCTGCCATTTATCAATGCCAAAAGGATAAAAAGCAGTATCAGTTGTACTACTTACTGTAGCCAAATTCATTCCTCCTTTTTTCCATAAACTTATATAACTTTTACCACAATCTGTGGACACCAAAAGTTCTAAGCTATCAGCAATAGGCAGTCCTGTGTTTCTATATTTATATGCATACCAAAAACTCAATTTAATCGAATCACTATTTTGTACATTAATTAGTGGGCTTGTTAAAATATCAACTGCACCAAGTAAAGTATTGTATTGGTAATTATACATACACATACTATACAAATCTCCAGCACCAGTATGTGCAGTATCTGCAGCAGTATGTGCCCAAGTTAAATCATTGTCAGGGTTGATGGCACGCCATTCTTGCGTTGGAAAGTATGGAGGAAAATCAAAGTTTTGCTGTATGCTTCCACTTTGCTCAATGTAAGCAGGAGCAACTATTTCAGCAGTTTTTCCAAATGAATAATTGTTACTTGCATCTATACTCCAAATCTTGAAATAATGTAAAAATTTATTGTTACTTGAAAGCGTAAAATTAGCAGCATTCCCTTTATAAATAATCGCTCCCTCTCCTACTAAAGCATCACCAACGTTGTATGTTTTACCATTAACCAAACCACTAATACCATTGATGTTGCTATATGCAATTACAACGTCATTTGATGCAATATTTTTTTTCCAGTTAAGGTTGATATTACTACAATTATAAACTGCTTTAAAACTATCAACAGCCGCGACATTTAATCCATTAAATATAGTTTCAGCTTTGCTCAAAGCCTTATAGGCATTGAGTCTTCCTGTACCAATCAAACCTATATAGTTAGGATTTAGTGAATCAATATTATCTGTTGTTGAAAGCAAAATATCCCTTACATCGCTCGCAGATGCTTTGCCAGAAAGTTTAGATGCAATAAGTGCAGCAACACCACTTACGTGTGGGCAAGCCATTGAAGTTCCATGGTCTCCTTTATAACTACTGCCAGAACTTGTACTAAGTACCTGACTTGAACCAAATGCACTATAATCACCACCTGGAGCAGCAATATCAACCCAAGAACCAAATGTTGAATAGTTGGCTTTTGTATCTCTGTTGTTGGTTGCAGCTACGCAAATTACTCTATCGTATGCCGATGGAAAATATCTAATTGTCTGACTTAAATTTCCTGATGCAAAAATTACTAATCCACCTTGCAATGCAGTGCCACCGCCATTTTCAATAAAATAATCTATTGCATCCATTACAGCTATTTCGTAAATATTTTCAATATCATAAGCCCAACTATTACTGCTAATAGCAGCTCCTTTATCAGCAGCATAAACAAAACCTTCTGCCAATCCTGCACTTTTATTATCCTGAAAAATTTGCACACTCATTAACCTTGCACCACTATTTACATTACCATCTCCACCAGCAATACCACTAACGCCAATGCCATTATTGTTAACAGCAGCAATGGTTCCAGCAGTGTGAGTGCCATGATAGCCCATAACTATATTGGTGTCATTGCTTATAAAATTAAAACTTTTGCCAATTGCTATATTTTGTGCTAAATCAGGATGATCAAGTTGAATACCCATATCGTGAACAGCAACTATAACATTAGGTTTACCAGTTTCAATATCCCAAGCGGGGAACAGTTTTATATCTTTTCCTGCAATGCCATTTGCTTGTCCTGTATTGTTGTAATGCCATTGTTGGCTGAGTAATGGATCATTAGGAACATAGTTTACACCACAGTCTTTATCTTCTTCTGCATCTAATAAATGTTTTTTATAAACAGGTTCAACTACTTCAAACAAATTGGTTTTCATTAAATCATTATACAAACGTTGAACACTCAAAGAAGAATCAAATTGAATAGTAAACCACAAATCAAAGCCCCATCGTTGATGTTTATCTATTCGTGTTTCATCTTTTAAAATATTGTTGAATAGTGAAGTATATGTGCTAAAATGATATTGTTGTGAGAGTTGATTAAGTGCAGCAGAATTAAAAACTATTTTATTGTCAAACGTAGTGGTAGCAGTACATTGGTTGTAATGAAAGCGATGAAATTTTACAGATATTTTACCTGCTTCAAAAAAATTATTGTTTAGTGCCATTACATTAAGAGAAGGCAAATTTCTATTATATGACATCTGTGATTGAACACTATTCACAATAAACAACAATACCAGCAAATATATTTTCTTCGACATAAACATAAAGTAGTTGTAAAAATATGCAAAGAGATTGAAGTTGTGGTTTCTTTAAAATAACCTTAACAACATTTTAAACAATAACGAAAGCGTTAGTTTAAAACTCATAAATATTTTGAGGAGTAATGCAGCAGTTTAACGGCACATCAAAATTATTTATATCATCAATTTTATCAACGGGTTCGAAATAACTAAAGCCTATGGTAATAACATTAGCATTGCATTTTGCAAGAAATTTATCGTAAAACCCTTTGCCATAGCCAACTCTGTAACCTTGTTTATCGAAAGCTAACAAAGGAACAAACACCAAATCAATTTCAACTGCATCAATTTCATCGCCAAATTTTGGTTCTGTAATGCCATATTCATTTGTTCTGTAAACAGTATCTTCATCTATTAAAATCGCCTTCATTTCATTTGTTTCAAAGTTAGAAACAGGATAAGCCATTTGTAAATTAGGAATGGTGTGTCTTAGGTACGATGAGAACAAATGTGTGTTAGGTTCATTATTGTTTGCAATGCCCCAATAAGTAAGCAGGAATTGAATTTCATTGAAATTGATTTGCTGCAATTGCAACAACATCAAATCATCAAACTTGAGTTTTTCTTTCGATGAAATTTGATTCCTTAGTAGTTTATATTTTTTTCTTAATTCCGTTTTAGTCACATTGCAAAGTAAGCAAAAACATATTGACAAAATGTGAGGTATGAATGTATGCTTGTAAGATTCTATC
>JANYEP010000271.1 GCA_025363075.1 Chitinophagaceae bacterium
AACAAAAGGTGGTTATCACGAAATTGCTATTGGTTTTGCAAGTAATTTAAAAGACAAATGGTATGTTGGAGGCAGTATTACCGTGCCTTTGGTAAGTTATAGCAGAGAGTTGAACTATACAGAAACCGATGCTACAACTGATGCTACAAACAACTTTGCCTATTTTAATTATAAAGAGTCTTTAAGTTCTTTTGGTGTAGGAGTTGGATTAAAGCTTGGAGCAATTTATAAACCTGCTGAATTCTGGCGTTTAGGACTTGCAATTCACACACCACAAATCATCAGTTTTACAGACAAAATAAGAGCTTCGATGACTGCAAATACTGAAGCCTATGCAGGAACAAAAAGTGAAAGCAGTGACAACTTAAATGATGGAAAAGAAGGCGAAAGAAAATATACTGTAACAACACCATATCGTGTGATAGCCAGTGCCAGCTATGTTTTTAGAGAAACAGCCAACACCAAAAAGCAAAGAGCATTCCTGAGTGCAGATATTGAATTTGTAAACTATCGTGGTGCAAGATTTAGCAAAACAGATGATAATGGCGATGCAATAAAAGGATATTACAACTCGCTAAATAGTGCTGTAAAAGATGTTTATAAAGGCAACGTGAATTTTAAATTGGGTGGAGAGTTAAAATTTGACCCAATTGCATTTAGACTTGGTGCTGCTTATTATGGAAGTCCTTATAACGATGATAATATTAAAGCAAATCGCTTTGTGTTAAGTGGTGGTATTGGTTATAGAAATCACGGAATGTTTATTGACCTTGCAGTATCAAAAACATTTATTAATGATGCCCAATTTCCTTACAGATTAAATGATGTTGCTAACACATTTGCTGTGCAAAAAGGTAACGCAGAAAATGTGATGCTGACTGTTGGATTTAAGTTATAGGATTTAGGTGCATTGCTTTTTCAAAATTCTTCCTTAATCCTTTGGTTGGTAATTTTATAATAAAAAGTGAAAGCATTGCAGGTAATAAAAAGAAGATAATTTGATTTGTTTTGTAATGATTATTTACTGAGTTGATGCTAAAAATATGATAAAGCATAAATGCAATAAAACTATAAAAGCCCAATACGAATGCAGAGTTTGGTCTTACCGTTACTACAATTTTTGTTTTCCCATTTTCTTCGTGAAAGTATCCTTTTAAATACGCAGGATCATTTTCTACCCACTTAATTCTTAATAAACTTAGATGATGAGTTAATTGAAAACTATTATCATTATTCAGAATCCCAACAATATTTTCAGTAGTGTTTTGTTTGGTTATTATCCTCTCCATTTTCAAACGCACTGTTGAACAACTTTCGTATAAAGTGTAAGTATATTGCTTAGTAAAAAATATGTTCATTGTGTTTGAATGTAGTTTATAAAAGCACTATAATTTCTCATAAACCTCTTTCGCAAAATTTGCAAGGCTCGGGTCTCTTGCACCCATTAAAAGCAACACACAATTTTCGTGTAGATGATGTGGTGTTACTGCTGCAACAAATTCATTTCTATCTTCAACAAAAAAAGCATTGCAACCTTTTTGTTTTAAGTCATTGATTAAATCATTTGCACTAATATCTTTTGTAGCTGATCCTCCTGCATAAAAAATTTCACTCATCCATATTTCATCCTCTGGGCGAAGTGCATTGGCAATTTCTTCAACGAAATCATTCCTTAAAAATCTTGTTGGTCCATAGCCGTGTGGCTGAAACCAGGCAACAACTTTATTGGTTAATGGTTGTACGCCTTTTATGGCAGCAGCACATTTTGCAGGATTATGTGCATAGTCGTCAATAACTAAAATATCATTTTTTGTACCTAAAATCTGGTTGCGTCTGTAAATACCTTTATACTTTTTTAAAGCAGCAGCACAAGTTTGTAACTTAACGCCACATTGGCTTGCAACACAAATGGCAGCCAAAGCATTTTCCATATTGTGCTTTCCTATTGCTTTCATTTCAAACAAAATTCCCTTTACTTTAAACTGCATTTCAAAACCAGTCTGTACAAAATTGGTAGCCATAAATCCAGCCTTTGCATCTGTTGCAGAAAAATCTTGATTTGTATTTTCTGAAAAATGTGAAGCCAATTCGTGAGCAGCATTTACAATAAACTTGTTGCTGTTATTTTTAAATGTTTGAAAAATATCGTTCAATTCTTCAAGCTCTTTATGGTCTTTATCAATGTTCAATAATAGCCCAATTTCAGGATGATAGGTTACAATGCTTCCATCGCTCTCATCTGCTTCAATTACCAACCATTCGCCTTTTCCAACAAAAGCATTGCCTATAAAATTTCTTTCTTGTAATCGCACCAAACCTGCACCACTAATGATGCTTGGCTGCAAGCCTGCTGCATCCAGTATGTCAAATATCATTGCTGTGGTAGTGCTTTTGCCACTGGTACCACCTACTGCAATTGTCTTTTTTGTATTACTAATCAACGATAATAATTCACTACGTTTAATGATAGGAATATTTAGTTGCTTAGCTTTTTGTATTTCAATATTATCGTCTTCAACAGCAGTTGAAATGATAATTAACTCTGTGTTTTCGTTGATGCCACTTGCATCTTGAGGAAAACATTTTACCTTAAATTTTTCTAACTTTTCTTTTGTATCGTTAAAGGTATCTGGTGTAAAATATCTATCACTGCCACTTACATCTTTACCAATGCCAGCACAGTATTGAGCCAATGCACTCATACCTGTACCTGCAACGCCAATAAAGAAAATGTTATTTATGTTTTGAAAATCCATAGTTAAATTTAAAGTTAAAAGTCAAGAATAAAAAGTGTTTTGTAAAGCAGACAGCCAATTTACAGCGTATTAATTTCCATAAATTACTTCACATCAAAATCTACCACAACCCTTTCTGTTGTTGGATGAGATTGGCAAGTAAGTATAAAACCTTGTTCAATTTCTTCGTGTTCTAAACCCCAGTTTACATCCATTTCTACATTGCCCTCAAGCAACTTTGCCTTGCAAGTGCAGCATACACCACCTTTACAAGCAAAAGGTAAATCTGCACCATTTTGCAACGCTGCATCCAATATAGATTTGTCTTCATTAAAGCCAATTTCTACTTCAAAACTTCGTCCATCACTTTTAATAGTGATTTTACTTTTTGCTTCAGTTGATATTGCTTGAACGTGTTGTCTGCCTTGGGTTTTGGTAGTTGTGGTAAATAACTCAAAATGAATTTTCTTTTTATCAATTTGTAAATTCTCCAAAAAATTTTTAGTAGTCAAAATCATTTCTTCTGGTCCACAAACAAAGCACTCATCAAGCTTTTGCCAATTGATAAGTTTGCTTAATTGTTGTAATTTATTACTATCAATTCTTCCACTACTGATTGGTGCATCCGTTTTTTCTCTACTTAAAATATGTATTAATTGCAATCTCCCTAAATGTCTATTCTTTAAGGCTTCCAGCTCTTCTTTAAAAACAATTGAACTTGTATTTTTATTGCCATATACCAAAATAAATTCACTATCAGGTTCAGTAAGCAATGTTGTTTTTACAATTGATAAAATGGGCGTAACACCACTACCTGCTGCTATAGCAATATATTTTTTTGCATTGCTTTTTTCAAGATGAGAAAAGAATTTTCCATTTGGTGCAGCAACCTCAAGTATATCTCCAATTTTTAAAATATCATTAGCATAGGATGAAAAGATACCATCGCTTATTTTCTTCACAGCTATTCTAAAATCATTATCTAAAGGTGATGAACATAAAGAATAAGAACGTCTTATTTCTTGTTCATCAATGTGAGTTTTTAGTGTAATGTATTGACCTTGTTTGTAAGAAAAATTTTCTTGCAAATCTGCTGGGATATTGAAATAAATTGAAACACAATCAGCAGTTTCTTTTCGTATGTTTTTTATTGTAAGTGGGTAAAAATTCATTTGGTAAATGGAAAGTATTGTTGTCAAATAAGGTTAATGTTCATTGTCAAATCATCACATCATTAAATCTTTTTTAACCCATCAATTAAAAAGCTAATCATATTTTCTTCTAATGCTGCACCAGTAATCTTTTGTGTACTTCTATGCCAACTTTCAATACCCCCAATGGCGTGAAGCATAATAAGGACGGCAGTTGCAACGTCTATCTTTTTAATTTCTTTTTTCTTAACACCTTCTTCAATAATGGCTGCAAAACGTTTTCTATAAGTACGCCTTTGGTTTTGCATATTGCTTAAATATGGGTTGTCCAAATGCTTCCATTCTCTATCGCTCACATACACTTCTTCAAAATGATTAATCATTCCATCAATATGAAAACGCAATAAGTTTTCAATTTTTGCAAGCGAAGAAAGTTTGCTGCTTTCTACCTCTTCCATTTTTTGTGTGTAGCGATTAGCAACATCAAAGCAAATGATATTCAGCAATTCATTCTTGCTTTTTATGTGGTTGTAAAGACTTGCAGCTTCAACGCCTACAACGTCTGCAATCTCTCGCATACTCGCAGCTTTAAAACCTTTTTCTTTAAAAAGTATGGCAGCTTTTTCAATGATAATCTCTCTACGTGTAACTTGGCTGTTAGTGGTTTTTATACGTCCCATAAAGCAAAAATAGGCTAACATTTGTTAGTACAAAAAAGAAAGCCACAGATTCATAGATTTTTTCAATCTGTAAATCTGTGGCTGAAAGAATAATTTTATAAATCTTAGCTAAATAAACCGCCTTTTTTTACTGCTTTTACCGCTTCACCAATTTTAAATCCATTGTTGTAAATCTCAAACTTATAGTTGCCTGGTACAACTTCACTAACTGGTTTCCAATTAAATTCAAATGGAGAAACTTTACCTTGTTCATAATTTACTTCAATAGACTCGGTATATTGTAACTCAATGCCTTCACGGGTTTTAAAGTTTCCGTTTGGCGAAGATGTTTTGTTGTCTGGCGATGTAACAACCAAATACATTATTTTTTTACCCGATTGTGCAACCCTATTTTCATCAATAATAAATGACACTCTAAAATGGTCTGTACGCTTTGCAACATCAGTTGCTTTCTCCTTTGAACCACTCATTTTTATACCTAATATATTGATGTGTGAGGCTGTTAAAGTGCTTGCAATATCAACAGTGTTTTCTAAATTTTTCTTATCACTTGAAAGTTGATTTTTTTCTGATGTTAATTTTTCTTTTTCTGTAGTTAGCTCTTTTTTATCTGTAGTTAATTGTTGGTTTTCTACTTTCAATTTTGCTATCTCTGCAACATAGCTATCAATTTGAGTGTTTAGTTCAGTCAGTTTTTGTTCTGCTTCTTTCAACTCTTTTTCGCTTGCATTCTTTTTAGTTAAAATGCTACTAATGTTTGATTTCATTTTTGCAAGCTCACTACTTCTTGCAGATAATGCTCCACTCAATTTTACATTATTGTTTGTTAATGTATCAATCTTGTGAGAAGCCACATCAAATTGTGCTTGCAAAATATTTTTTGCACTATCTAAATTTTTGTAATCAACCCCTTTAGCTGCAAGGGTTTTAGTTGTTTCTGTTAAAACGGTTTCTGTTTTATGATCTTGAGTCTTATCATAAATAATGTACCCTAGCAGTAATACAATAATACCTATCAATAAAGCGTAAATTGAGTTGCGATTATCTTTTTGTGCAGGAGTGCGATTTGAAGTAGCTGAAGGAACGTATGCCATTTTATATTAATTTTATTTCGCAATATTAAAGATATGATTTCAAACTTGCTGCTAATAGATATTGAAACGGTGCCTATCGTTCAAAATTTTAACAATTTAGATGCTAACTGGCAAAAGCTGTGGGTAGATAAAGTTAGTAAATCCTTGCCCGAAAACATTGCTCCTGATGAAAGCTGGAAAATGCGTGGAGGTATAATGGCGGAGTTTGGAAAAATTATCTGCATTAGTACAGGATATTTTTATGAAGATGAAAACAGGAATAAATGTTTTAAAATTAAAAGTATTTCTGGTGACGATGAAACTCAAGTATTGAAAGAGTTTGCATCACTTTGTGATAAATTTTATAAGCATAATAAGCACTTCATTTTTGGTGGTCACAATATTCGAGAATTTGATATTCCATATATCTGTCGTCGAATATTAATTAATAATTTGCCTTTGCCAGAATACCTGTGGCTGCACGATAGAAAGCCTTGGGAAATTAAAATGTTTGATACCTTAAACTGGTGGCGATTTGGCGATAATAAAAATTATACTTCACTCAATTTATTGGCAAATACGCTAAACATTCCTACAAGTAAAAGTGATATTGATGGAAGTATGGTGCAAGATGTGTATTACAAAGAGAAAAACCTGCAACGCATTGTTGAGTATTGTCAACGCGATGTGGTTGTGGTTGCCAATATTATTTTAAAATTTCAAAATTTGCCTTTGTTGAGAGATGAGAATGTAGTTATAGTGAGGTAGGGAATTCTTTTAAAATATTTTAAATAAATTTTGATTATATCAATTTAATCATTTACTTTGCATTTCAAAGTGCTTTTATGAACATTTCAAATCAAGAACATCATCAAGACTTGCAGCACATTAAACAGATGATGGAACGTAGCAGTCGCTTTATTAGTTTAAGTGGGCTAAGTGGTATTACAGCAGGAACTTGTGCTTTAGTGGGTGCATACTTTGCACGAAATATTATTATAAGTAGTAAGGACACGGAGCTGATAGATTTAAATGATAAGTTTTATGATACTTCAAGTTATGGGAAGATTAGCATAGTGGATTTTATGGGAAACAAATTATTCCATATTGCAATTATAACTTTCGTTGCAGCATTTTGTTTATCTTTTATATTCACTTATTTACGCAGTAAAAAAACAAATACTCAATTGTGGGGTACAACATCAAGACGATTGGCATTTAATGTAATGATACCAATGGTTGTAGGGGGAATTTATTTGTTTAAATTAATACAAAATGGCGAGTATGGTGTAATAGCTCCAGGCTGTTTAATCTTTTATGGACTTTCTTTGATAAATGCAGCAAAATACACACTTGGCGAAGTAAAATATTTAGGCTATTTGCAACTTATATTAGGCGTTATTAATCTTTGGTTTATTGGTTATGGACTATATTTTTGGGCAATTGGTTTTGGAGTATTGCACATTATCTACGGTATTTTTATGTGGAATAAATATGAGAGGAATTAAAACAAAATGAACCCAATACAAAATTTAAATAAAACGTTTGATAACCGCATCAGGCTGGGCATAATGAGTGCCTTGATGGTGAATGATGATATTAATTTCAACGACTTAAAGGAATTGTTACAAATTACTGACGGCAATTTGGCAAGCCATATAAAAGGCTTGGAAGATGCTGGATACATCAAAGTTCAAAAAGGATTTATTGGTAGGAAAACAAATACAACTTACGCTGCAACCAAAGCTGGTGAAAAAGCATTTAAACAACATATTGAAGCATTGGAGCAAATGATTAACAATTCAAAGTGATTTTTTTTGCACAGACACTTTGAAATTCAAAGCACTTTTAATAATGAAAAATAAAGTATCATCAACAACTATTGCTGGACTAATATGGCTTTTTACAAGCTCAATATTGGGAGGATTATGGATACTTTACTCATTACTTTTTGGTAGCCTTTTAGAGTTATTTGGCTTTGTTATTTTAACAATAGGAGGGTTAGGGTGCAGCTTCCCTGTTTTAGTAGCTTTATTTATTGTTATTCCACGTATTGAAAAATTACAATTAACCACAAAACAAAAGTTCCATAAACTATATATCTTTTGTTTAACAAGCACTTTGCCTTATGGTATTATCGGTGGACTTATTGTAAGCACTTCTTTTAATAATAGTTATGTAAACAATTTCATTGTTGCTGCAATACTTATTACGCTTGCTCTTTTCACTTGCTCCTTTCTTTCAATTCTCATTCTAAATAAAAAAATAAACACTTATTTCTCATCATCTCAAATCAACCATTTTATGGAACAAAATCAATTTCAAAATGCTGATGCAAACTTCAGTAACACAGTAACAAACCAGTTTGAAACATCAAACAAACAAACACAAAGCACTTCAAACAAAACGCTTATTAAAGGGCTGGTTACTGGTGCATTAATTTTATTAATGCTTGTGCCAACAGTATTTGTAAGCAACATTGTATCTGAAAGAGAAAAACGCCAACAAGACGTAGTTAAAGATGTAACAAGTGGATGGTCAACTCAGCAAACGCTTTCTGGACCTTACTTGTATGTGCCTTATCAAGTAAAAGATGGAGAAAATACAACAACAAAACACCTTTATTTTTTGCCAGAAAACTTAAATGTTAATGGTACTATTAATCCAGAAATTCGCCCTCGCTCTATATATAAAATTTTGTTGTATAGAAGCGAACTAAAGACAAATGGTAATTTTAAAATTCAATTGCCAAAGGATATTGAACCAAGTTCGCTTCAACTAAATGAAGCCAAAATTTGTTATAACATCAGCGACTTTAAAGGTATAGAGGAGAAACTAAATATTACTTTTAATGGTGTGAAATATGATTTAGCACCAGGCTTACCAACTAAACAATTTGAAACAGTTACAACTCAGATAAATAGTAATACAGAAGATGCCTCAAGAACTGAAGCATCAACAAAAGATGTAGAAGCAATTGGCTTATCAGCCAACGTAAACTTAACTATAGAAGATTTGCAAAAGTCATTAAGCTTTGATATGCCTTTAAAAATAAAAGGTAGTGAAAAATTGCATTTCATTCCACTAAGTGTCAATAGCAATTTTGCAATTAATTCTTCCTGGAAAGATCCAAAGTTTGATGGCAATAATTTACCAGGTACAAGAGATGTTACAGAGCAAGGATTTCAGGCAAAATGGAGTTTTAATAATGCAAATCTTCCTTTTGGGACGATAATAAAAGATTTCAGTTTTAATAAAGAAAACTTAGCTTTTGGAGTAAGTATGGTACAACCTGCTGACCAATATGCTAAGACAATGCGTAGTGTAAAATATGCCATCCTTTTTATAGGTTTAACTTTCGCTTTATTCTTCATAATTGAGTTGATGCAAAAGAAACCAATGCATCCAGTACAATATGTTTTAATTGGTATTGCACTTGTAATTTTCTTTACACTATTACTCTCTATTAGTGAGTTCATTTTATTCGATTATGCTTATTTAATTGCAGCAATAGCAACAGTTCTACTCATTTCACTGTATGCAAAAAGCCATTTTAAAAGTGCAAAAACTGCTAGTGTTTTTGGTAGCTTGCTAACTTGTTTATACGCTTTCATTTTTGTACTCATTCGTTTAGAAGACGCAGCATTATTAGTTGGTAGTATTGGCTTGTTCATCATTCTTGCATTAGTAATGTTTGGTAGCAGGAAAATAAATTGGTATAACAATTAAATAAAAATGAACAAAAAACAATCTTTTTTAAAAGCAGTTCTAAATGCTTTCAACGGGATGAAATATTTCTTCTTGCACGAGCGAAACGGAAAAATACAATTTGTTATTTCAGTTATTGTAGTAGTGCTTGGTATTGGTTTTAGAATTAGCAATATTGAATGGCTTGTTATATTGCTGTGCATTGGATTTGTAATAAGTATAGAAATGCTGAACACAGCTATTGAAAGCTTATGCAATGTGGTGCAAGAAGAATATCATCCTATAATAAAAATTGTAAAAGACGTTGCTGCTGCTGCTGTTTTGTGGGCATCCATAATAAGCATTATAGTTGCCTGTTTTATTTTTTTACCAAAAATTATTTAATAAAAATGAAGAATAAATTATCGTCTATCAATCAAATGTTGTTTTTGTCAATAACATTTACAATGCTGTTATTACTTATACGTATTGCTATTACTCACCAATTAACTTATATTTTTTATAGCTGGAATATCTTCTTGGCTATTATACCATTATGGTTTAGCAAAAAAATTGCACGACAAAAAATATTGAAACATAAATCATATTTATTGTTGGTAGGTTGGTTATTGTTTTTCCCCAATGCTCCATACATTATAACAGATTTATTTCATTACACAGAAAGACCACCAATTCCTTTTTGGTACGATTTATTAATTGTTACAAGTGCTGCCTGGAATGGACTAATGCTTGGATTAATTTCCTTGATGCAAGTAGAACAGTTTTTATTGCTTCATCTAAAACCATTGCTGGTAAAGGTTTTTGTGATACTTAGTTTTATTCTATGTGGTTATGGAATTTATATTGGTAGGTTTTTGAGATTTAATAGTTGGGATATTGTTACAGATTTAGATGGATTATTTTTCGCTTCTTTTGATAGAATTTTTCATCCATTCCATCATCTTACTACTTGGGCATTTAGTATTTTATTTGCAATGATGTTGGCATTGTTTTATTATTCTATAAAAGCAACCTCAAGATTCTTAACAATAAATTATAATACTCATTGATTTATCCAGCCCAACCTTCTCTGTCTAAACTTCTATATTGAATTGCTTCAGCAAGATGTTCTGGTTTTATATTTTCACTTGCACATAGATCTGCAATGGTTCTGCTTACTTTTAATATTCTATCATAAGCTCTTGCAGAAAGGTTTAATCTTTCCATAGCTTTCTTTAGAAGTGCTTCGCCAATTTTATCAATCACACAAATTTCTCGAAGTTGTTTACTGCTCATTTGTGCATTAGCATATATTCCTTCAAAGTCTTTGTAGCGTTGTGTTTGAATCTCTCTTGCCTTTATAACACGCTCACGAATTTGCAAAGAACTCTCTCCCATTTTCACATTGCTTAATTCGCTAAAAGCAACAGGAGTTACCTCAACGTGCAAATCAATTCTATCTAATAATGGACCAGATATTTTGTTTAAATATTTTTGAACTGTACCAGGTGGGCAAGTACAATCTTTATCTGGGTGGTTGAAAAATCCACAAGGGCAGGGATTCATACTTGCAATCAACATAAAATTTGCAGGGAAATCTAAAGCCACTTTTGCACGGGAAATAGTAACTTTTCTTTCTTCCATTGGCTGCCTCATTACCTCTAAAACAGTACGTTTAAATTCGGGTAATTCATCTAAAAATAATACGCCATTGTGAGCCATTGAAATTTCGCCAGGTTGAGGAATTCCGCCACCTCCAACCAATGCAGCATCACTAACTGTATGGTGTGGTGAACGAAATGGACGTTTGGAAATAAGTGAAGAATGCTCTGGTAATTTTCCAGCAACACTATGGATTTTTGTTGTCTCTAAAGCTTCTTGTAAACTTAGTGGAGGAAGTATTGTGGGCAATCGTTTTGCAAGCATTGTTTTACCAGCCCCAGGAGGACCAATAAGTATTGCATTATGTCCACCAGCAGCTGCAATTTCTAAAGCACGTTTAATATTTTCTTGTCCTTTAACATCACTAAAATCAAAATCGAATTCGTATTGATTATTAAAAAATTCTTCACGAGTATTTACATCAACAGGTGTTAAAGTTGTATCATCTTTAAAAAAATTAACCACTTCTCTAATGTGCTTTACACCATAAACATTTAGGTTGTTTACCATACCAGCTTCCCTTGCATTTTCTTGAGGCACTATTAAGCCTTTAAATCCTTCTTTTCTGGCTTGAATGGCAATTGGCAAAGCACCTTTAATGGGTTGAATACTTCCATCTAAACTTAATTCGCCCATCATTACGTAATCTTTCAATAGCTCGCTATTATCTAATTGATCGCTTGCCCCAAGCACACCAATTGCAATTGGTAAATCAAAGGCACTACCGCTTTTTTTAATGTCAGCAGGAGCCATATTAACCACCACTTTGGTTCGGGGCATTTGAAAACGCATCTGTTTTAAAGCACTTTCAATTCTTTGTTGGCTTTCTTTTACAGCATTGTCTGGCAAGCCTACCAAATAGAAGTTCATACCTGTTCCAGATATATCTACTTCTATTGTAATAGTAATTGCATCAACGCCATAAACCGCACTACCAAAGGTTTTTACCAACATAAAAAATATTTTTGTGCTTAGTTCTTTATTGGTATTTTAATAAATTAAGTGAGTCAATAATCCATCACGAAGTTTAGGTTCAAACCAAGTGCTTTTTGGAGGCATTACATTTCCACTATCTGCAATGTCAAAAAGTTGATTGATAGTTACAGGATACAAACTAATAGCAGCAGCCATTTCACCACTGTTTACCCTTTTTTCAAGCTCACCTAAACCACGAATGCCACCAACAAAATCCACACGTTTATCTGTACGTTGGTCAACGATGTTTAGTAATGGCGTAAAAATATTTTCTTGTAAAATAGTAACATCCAAAATACCAATAGGATCGTTGGTATAGGTGTTTTCACGAGAAGTTAATTTATACCAATTACCATCAACATACAATCCAAAAGTATGCAACACTGTTGGTTTATAGGCTTCGTTGCCTATTAATCTTACTATAAATTTTTCGTTTAATTTCTCTAAAAATTCAACAGCAGATAATCCATTCAAATCTTTTACAACTCTATTATAATCCATAATATAAAGTTGATTTGATGGAAATAATGTTGTTAAAAAATATTCACTTGCTGGTGTTTTATTTTCGCCTAAAGCTTGTCTAACTTTAGCTGCACTTGCAGCCCTGTGATGCCCATCTGCTATGTATGTGGAGGGAATTTGTGTATCGAATAAATTGAAAATTTTGGCTATAGTTTCATCATCATTTATTACCCAGATGGTGTGTTTAATTTCATCATCTGCAACAAAATCATAGATGGGGCTTTTAACATTTTTCCAGTTTTCAATAATAGCATCAACCTCATCATTATTTCTATAAGCTAAAAAAACGTTGCCTGTTTGAGCTCCAGTTGTTTTGATATGATTAATTCTATCCTGCTCTTTTTCTGGACGAGTAAACTCGTGTTTTTTTATGATATTATTTTCATAATCATCAAGACTACTCACACACACCAAACCTGTTTGGCTTTTGCCATTCATTATTAATTGATACACATAATAACACTCTTTATTATCTTGGAACAAAATGTTTCTGCTGATAAAAAATTCTAAATTTTCTTTAGCTTTTTCATAAACAATTTGTGTGTGTATGTCAACAGTTTCTGGCAAGGAAATTTCACTTTTTGTAATGTTTAAAAATGAATGTGGGTTGCCCTGAATTTCTACCCTTGCTTCTGCACTATTAAGTACATCATAAGGACGACTTGCTACTTGCTTTGCAAATTGAACTTCTGGTCTTAAGGCTTTAAATGGTTTTATTATACTCATAAATTTGTGTTCTCTTTTCAAATCGTTTGCTGCAATTACTCTCCCAATAATTTTTCTACTTCTATTCTTAAAATTGGTAAATATTTTATTACAATACCCCAAATTATTTCATTTGAAACTGTATCGTATCCGTGAATAATCCTATTTCTTACATCAACAATTTTTGTTGCGTTGGTTATTTCAATGGTAGCATCTTCTTTTAAAATTCTGTTCATTGCTTCACCAACAATTTCAATATTTCTTTCGATGGCTCTTTGCGTTTTTATATCATTTTCAAAAATCAAAAAATTCGCTTCTACATCAATAATAAAATTTTCAATTTCATTTACTGCATTTAAAATGTCGTAAAGCCAAGCATTAATATTAGCATTCATAAACTAATTGTTTTTCTTGGTTAACAGCATTTTTTAAGTAAGGGTTTTTGATAGCTCTTTCTTCCAATAAATCAACTTTCCTTTTTAAAGTTTCCTCTAACGAAAACTTTAAATCGTAATAATTATCTGCATATTCTATAACGTCTATTGGCAAAAAATCAACAACTAAATCAACATCACTTTTGTTATTAAATTTGTTCGATATTGCTGATCCAAAAACATATAAAGACTTTACCCTGTGTGCAAAACAAAGTTTTAAAATTTCATTATTATATGTTTCTAAAATATTCATTATCACTTAATTTTTACTTGCAAAATCTCTCATCAAATCACAAAATGCTTTAACACTTGAAAGCTCCAAAGCATTATACATACTCACTCTTATGCCACCAACTGTTCTATAACCTTTTACACCAATCATTCCATTTTCTTTACATAAATCTAAAAATTCGGTCTGCAAATTTTCATCTTCAATAAAGAAGACTGCGTTCATATTGCTCCTGTCTTCTTTGGCAATTGGGCAATTAAAAATGGGTAGTGAATCAATTGTTGAGTATAACAAATTTGCTTTTTCAATGCTGCGTTTTTCCATCTCTTTCAAACCACCTTCTTGCTTAATCCATCTTAAAGTAAGCAATGAAACATAAATTGCAAAAACAGGTGGTGTATTTAATAAACTATTGGCTTCAATATGATTTTTATAATCAAGTATTGTTGGTATTTTTCTTTCAATTTTCCCTAATAAATCTTTTTTTAATACCACTAAATTAACGCCAGCAGCACCCATATTTTTTTGAGCTCCAGCATAAATTAAATCAAACTTTTTAAAGTCAATTTCTCTGCTAAAAATATCGCTACTCATATCACCAATCAAAGGCATACTAACATTTGGAAAGCTTTGCCATTGTGTGCCTTCAACAGTATTGTTTGTTGTTATGTGCAAGTATTTTGATGTAGCTGGAACATCAAAATTTTTATTGATATAAGTGTATTTTTTATCTTTAGACGAAGCAGCAATATGAACATTGCCAAACAATGCAGCTTCTTTTGCAGCCTTACTTCCCCACACACCATCATCACAATAAGATGCAGTTTCGCTTGCATCCAATAAATTCATTGGTACTTGCATAAACTGTGTAGTTGCTCCACCTTGCAAAAACAAAACTTCATATTCATCACCAATATTCATCAACTCTCTCACCAATGATTTTGCCTCTTCAATTACATCTACAAACCAAGTACTTCTATGCCCAATTTCAAGGATAGATAAACCGATGCCATTAAAATTTAAAATTGCTTTAGATGCTTGTTCTAAAACTTCTTGAGGTAGAACAGAAGGACCTGAGTTAAAATTATGCTTCTTCATTTTACTTGCTTACTAACGCTGCAAATTAAACGAATAAAAAATAAATAGTATTTATGGGTTAATCTTCTACACTTACAACGCCACCACTTACTGCAAATTTCATTGCATCTGAAGCTGACATATTATTTAATGGGCGAATTTTATTTTGAGGAACAATATATGTAATGCCACTAATAGCGTATGAGTGTGGTACATAAACCACCATAAAATCTTTCATATCCAAATGCTCAGCATCGCTTATTGTTACAAACCCTATTCTCCATACATCTGCACCATCAACATTTACTAAAACAGGTTTATCAAATTTCTTTTTATCACCAGCAAATGCCTCAAAAAAGTCTTTTACTGACGAGTAAATAAACTTGATGCCTGGTGTTTTTTCCAATACCTTGTCAAGCACTTCTACCAACCTGCCAACCATAAACAATGACGAAAGCCAACCAACAAATAGCACCAAACTAACTACAATAATAAACCCCAACCCTGGTATTTTATCTACTTTACCACTTGCATCTTCTTTAATCCAGCTAGGGAAAATAGTGTGCATTATTCCTGGAATAATGCCATCAATCCAATTAAAAACGCCCACTATTGCTGCAATGGTAATAGCTATAGGAGCCAATACTATCAATCCTTGCAAGAAATATTTCAGCAGTTTTCTGCCATAAACTTTATACCTCATACTTATCATCTTTCTCTAAAATTTTTATAAAGTAAAACGCTTTTAAATAATTGCAACCTAAAACTTTTGAACAATTTCAATAGAAAATTTACCATTCATCAAAAAAATACTATGGAAACTTTTGTAGATTCAAAAGTTTTTATAGTTTCGCCACCGAAATAAAAATGGAAACACAAGAAAGAATATTATTAAAAGCAAGAGAGCTATTTAGACTCTATGGCATAAGGGCTGTAACGCTTGATGAAATTGCCAGCACTTTGGGCATTAGTAAAAAAACTATCTATCAATCTTTTGAAGATAAAGATGCGTTAGTAGATGCTGTAATGATGGGAGAATTTGATTGCAACTATCAAGATTGTATGGACTGTGCTGCTGCTGCAAAAAATGCTGTTGATGAAATTTTTATATTAATGGAAAATATGGACGAAGACTTTAGAAGCCTTAATCCTATTGTGATTTTTGATATGAAAAAATTTCATTATAAAACATTCGAAAAATTCCAAAATCACTTGCACCAAAACCTAATGCAAATGGTTGCTACCAATTTAAAACGTGGCATTGCAGAAGGTTATTACAGAGACGATTTAGATATTGAAATTGTTTCAAGATTTAGAATGGCATCTACGTGGTTGCTATTTGACCAAGAAACTTTTCCTGCTCATAGGTTTGAATTGAGTAAAATATTTAAAGAAATATTAGAACTTTTTTTACACGGATTGGTAAATCCTAAAGGATATAAATTAATAGAAAAATATAAAGAACAACACACCAAAAAATAAGCTTATGGAACTAATGAAACTTTTAAAAACAGCTATTATAATGCTGTTGTCGCTTGTCTTTGCTAAAGCAATAGGGCAGGCACCAACACAGTATAAATTTTCGTTGCAACAAACGGTAGATTTTGCAACGAAAAATAATGTGCAAGTAAAAAATGCTTTACTCGATGTGCAGATTCAGCAACAAACAAACAAAGGCATTACTGCTGGAGCGTTACCAACAATTAGTGGCAATGTTGGAACAACCTATTATATGGATATACCAACACAGTTAGTACCTGCTCAATTTTTTGGTGGGCAGCCTGGAACCTTTGCTCCTGTTCAATTTGGTACTAAATATACAACTAATGCAGGTGTGCAATTGCAACAACTTTTATTTGATGGGCAAGTGTTTGTTGGCTTGCAAGCAAGAGATGCTTCAATGAAATTTAGAAACAAATCAGTTGAAATTACTGAAGAAGCAATTAGGGTAAACGTAAACAAAATTTACTATCAACTGGTAGTTGCAAAAACACAAGTAGAATTGTTAGATGCCAATATTGTTCGCCTTCAAAAATTGCAACACGATGTTACAGAGATGTATAAAAATGGTTTTGCCGAAAAGCTTGATGTTGACAAATTGGAAGTGTCTTTAAACAATTTGCAAACCGATAAACTAAAAGTGTTGAATAGTATTGAAATTGGCTATACTGCATTAAAAACTTTAATAGGAATGCCTATAAAAGATTCGTTGATTTTGACAGATAAAATAACTGATAGTGAAATAAAATCTTTTGCATTAATTGACAGTGTTAACTATGAAGAGAGAAAAGATTTTCAATATCTGCAACTTGCGAAAAAACTTGGCGAGTATAATATTAAACGCTATCAATTAAGTTATTTACCAACAATCTCATTCAACGCTGCTTACAGTAAGCAAGCACAACGAAGCAAATACACTTTCTTTGAAAAAGGCGATTGGTACACTACTTCTTATGTTGGACTAAACATTGCAGTGCCTATGTTCAATGGGTTTAGTAAGGATGCAAAAGTGAAACAATCAAAACTTGAATTGCAACAAACAAGAAATAGCATTGATAATTTAAAAATAAATATTGATGCTGAATCTGAGCAAGCAAAACTAAAATTCAAATCAGCAATTTCAACTATTGATGTTCAAAAACGGAATATGGAATTGGCGGAAAAGGTATATAACCAAACCAAGAAAAAATTTGAAGCTGGTACAGGTTCTAATACAGAAATAACAACTGCTGAAACAGAATTAAAAACAGCTCAAACTAACTATATCACTGCATTGTACGATGCTATTATTGCCAAAGTAGATTACTTAAAGGCAATTGGAAAACTATAAACGTAACAACACAATTAATACAAATAACAATAATAATAAAATGAAAAAAATACTAACTCTTAGCATCATCACTATTGCTTTAATGGCTTGTGGTGGAAAAGACACAAATGCTCTTGAAGCAAAAAAAGCTGAATTAGAAAAGCTAAAAACAGCACAATCTACTACTGCCGACAAAATAAAAACATTGGAAGCAGAGATTGCAAAATTGGATACTTCAAAAAAAGAAGATGTAGCAAAATTAATAGGTGTAACACCTGTGGTTGCAGCAGATTTTAAACACTACATAGAAATTCAAGGCAGGGTTGATGCTGATAATATTTCTTATGTATCGCCTCGTTTAGGTGGTGGACAAGTAAAAGCAATTCTTGTGAAAAAAGGAGATTTTGTTAAAAAAGGTCAGCTGCTTTTGAAGTTGGATGATGCTGTGATTAAACAAAATATTGTTGCTACAAAACAAAGCTTAGAAACTATTAAAACACAATTGGCATTGGCTAAAGATTTATATAACCGTCAAAATAATTTATGGAAACAAGGAATAGGAACTGAAGTGCAAGTGATAAGTGCAAAAACCCAAGTTGAAACTTTAGAAAAACAATTAAGCAGTGGCAACGAAGGTGTAAAAACAATTCAAGAACAAGCATCTGCATCAAATGTTTATAGCGATGTTGATGGTGTTGTTGATGAGCTAAACGTTAAGGTGGGTGAGACTTTCGTAGGAATGGCAGGAACAATGCCACAAATAAAAATTGTTAATACAAACTCATTAAAAATTGTTACTGATGTTCCAGAAAATTATGCAGGTAAAGTAAAAGATGGTTCAAAAGTAGTTGTGATATTGAGCGATATCAATAAAACATACAATACTGCTATTTCTTTCTTAAGCAAAACAATTAATGCTAATAACAGAAGTTTTACTGCTGAAGCAAAATTGCCCTATGATGGTTTGATGAGACCTAATCAAAATGCTCAAATAAAAATTGAAGATTATAGTGCTACCAATGTGCTTACAATACCTGTGAATACTGTGCAAACAGACGATAAAGGCAAGTATGTTTATGTGGCTGTGCAAGAAGGAGCAAAACTTGCTGCACGCAAAAAAGCAATTGTTGTTGGCGAATTAAATGGACAATCCATTGAAGTTAAAACAGGCTTAGCTGTTGGTGATAAAATTATAACAGAAGGTTTTCAAAATGTGTATGAAGGGCAAAGCTTAAAAGTAGATTAATCTTATAGGATTAATTAAATCGATTCCTTCTCAAGAAATAAAAAATAAAAATGAAATCAGTCATAGAAAAATTCAAGCAGTTTAAACCTACATCGTGGGCTGTTGACAATCGCACAGCGGTTTATATCATCACTATTCTTGTGTCTTTGTATGGAATGTTCAAGTTCAATACAATGCCTAAGGAGCAGTTTCCTGATATTGTTGTACCTACAATTTATGTGCAAACAATATATGTGGGCAACTCTGCAAAAGATATCGAAAACCTGGTAACACGCCCTATTGAAAAACAATTAAAAGGCATTACAGGTGCTAAGGTTAAAAAAATTCAATCAACATCGCAACAAGATTTTAGTGCCATTGTTGTTGAATTTGATACAGATGTAAAAACAGATTTGGCAAAGCAAAAAGTTAAAGATGCTGTTGATAAAGCTCAAACAGATTTACCAACAGATTTAACATCGCAACCTAATGTAATGGAATTTGCTTTTAGTGAAATGCCCATTATGTATGTAAATATTAGTGGGGATTATGATGGTATGACATTGAAGCGTTATGCCGAAAAAATGCAGGACAGATTTGAAGAATTGAGCGAGATAAATCGTGCTGATATTGTGGGTGCACCAGAGCGTGAAATTCAAATTAATGTCGATCCTTTTAGGATGCAGGCTGCAAAATTAACCTTCACAGATATTAGTAATGCTATTGCCTATGAAAACAAAAATGTTAGTGGTGGTTTGGTTGATGTAGGCGATATGAAAAGAAGCATTCGTGTAAAAGGCCAATTTGCTACAACCTACGATATGCAAAATATCGTTGTAAAAAATCTTACTGGTGGTGCCGTGTTTTTAAAAGATGTTGCTCAAATTATTGACACAGTAAAACAAACAGAAAGCTATGCACGATTGGATGGCAAAAATGTTGTAACACTTAATATTGTTAAACGTGCTGGTGAAAACTTAATTGAAGGTGCAGGAAAAATTAATAAGATTGTAGAAGAAATGCAAGCAAGTGGACAAATACCTCCACCTGATAAATTAAAAATTGTTTTTACTGGCGACCAAAGCAAAAAAACTGCAACATCGTTTAAAGATTTAGTAAATACCATCATCATTGGTTTTATTTTAGTGTTGCTGGTACTAATGTTTTTTATGGGTGTTACCAATGCGTTTTTTGTTGCACTAAGTGTACCATTAAGTGTGTTTGTTGCTTTTATGTTTTTGCCTGTTGCAAGTGGCATTATAGGCACAACTGTAACCCTTAATTTCATTGTGCTTTTTGCACTACTCTTTGGCTTGGGAATTATAGTTGATGATGCTATTGTGGTAATAGAAAATACGCATCGTATTTATAACAATGGTAAAACAAAAATTAACCTTGCAGCTAAAGAAGCAGCAGGCGAAGTTTTTATACCTGTATTAGCTGGAACCCTTACTACCATTGCACCTTTCTTCCCTTTGTTAATGTGGAAAGGATTGATTGGTAAGTTTATGATTTACTTGCCAACAATGCTTATTTTAACTTTGGGAGCATCCTTAATTGTTGCATTTATCATAAATCCTGTATTTGCAGTTGACTTTATGAAACCAGAAGGAAAAGAGTTTGAATCTCCTAAAAAAGACATCTTCAAAAAACCTTGGTTTTGGACTTTCTTCGGCTTTGCAATATTGCTACATTTAGCAGGCTGGCACGGTGTTGCAAACTTTTTATTCTTCATCAATATCATCACCGTTTTAGAAAGATTTGTGTTGCGTGATATTATTCATTTTTTCCAAGATAAAGCTCTGCCTAACTTGATGAATAAGTATGAAAAATTATTGCGTTGGGTATTGGTAGGCACAAGACCAGTATGGATGTTTGCAAGTTTATTCCTGCTGTTCATTATTTCATTTTTTGCATTGGGAGCAAGAAATAATCCTAAAACATTCTTCCCAAGTGGCGACCCAAATTTTATTTATGTATATCTAAAAATGCCAATTGGTACAAACACTTCAACAACCGATTCTATCACCAAAATTTTAGAAGGAAAAGTATATAAGATTTTAGAAAAAGAATTGCCTACTAAAAAAGGAGGCGTTGTGGAAAGTATTATTGCCAACGTTGCTATCAGTGCCAACAATCCTCAAGATAATAACAGAAGCACACAAAGCAATTTGGGTAGAATACAAGTAAGTTTTATTGAGCCAGAACATAGAGATGGCAAAAAAACACAACCATTCTTAGACGAAATTCGCAAGGCAATGCAAGTAGGTATTGCTGGTGCAGAAATTACAGTAGAAAAAGAAAATGGTGGTCCACCAACTGACCCTCCTGTAAACATTGAAATTGCTGGTGATGATTTTGATGCCATTGCAAAAACATCTGTTTCTTTATTGAATTATTTAGATACCAATCGCATTTATGGCATTGAAAAATTAAGAGCAGATATTGATTTAATCAACCCCGAAATTTCTATTAATGTTGATAGAGAAAAAGCAATGCGTGAAGGACTTTACACAGGGCAAATTGGAATGGAAATTCGTAATGCAGTGTTTGGTAAAGAAGCAAGTAAACTGAAAGATGGTGAAGATGAATATAAAATTCAAATTCGTTACAACGACCTACAACGCAATAATATCAGTGATTTGATGAATATGAGAATTACGTTTAGAGATTTTGCAACAATGGCTATTAAGCAAGTGCCTTTAAATGCTGTTGCAACTGTTGACTACACCAACACAAGTGGTGGTGTAAAAAGAAAGAACTTAAAACGTACCATTCAAATTCAATCAAACGTACTCGATCCATCACTTACAGGCCCTGTGAATGTTGAGCTTGGTAAAAAAATAGAAACATTTAAAGCCAAGTATAAAATACCTGCCGATGTTACCATCAAGCAAGGTGGCGAGGGTGAGCAACAAGCAGAAACAATGAGCTTTTTGGGTGGTGCATTAGCGACAGCTTTGTTGGCTATTTTCTTAATCCTCGTGTTGCAGTTTAGAGGCATTAGTAAACCGTTTATAGTATTAACAGAAATATTCTTCTCTATCATTGGTGTATTTTTAGGCTATGCTTTAACAGGTATGACAATGGCTTTCATTATGCTTGGTGTAGGTATTGTAGGGCTTGCGGGTATTGTAATTAAAAATGGTATTTTATTAATCGAGTTTACAGATGAGCTTCGTGGAAGAGGCGTAAAAACAAGAGAAGCTGCTATTCAAGCAGGTAAAATTCGTATCATTCCTGTAATGCTTACAGCCCTAGCAACCATACTTGGTTTATTGCCACTCGCTGTTGGGTTAAACATAGATTTTGCCGAATTATTCACACACCTTAACCCACATTTATTCTTTGGTGGCGATAGTGTTGTGTTTTGGGGACCACTAAGCTGGACAATCATTTTTGGCTTAATATTCTCATTCTTTTTAACCCTCATAATGGTACCAAGTATGTATATCATCAGCGAAAGATTACGAAGACCAATGACACGTTTTTATGGCACCAAATTCATAGCTTTATTTGGGTTCACGGGTCCATTCTTCTTCGTGTTTGCAGCTGTAATGTATTTGGTAAAAGCATTACAAGGTAAAAAAGTTTGGGTAGGAAAACCAATAAAAAAATAATAATCAAAAGATAGTTGGTTTTGGTTTACACAAGTGCCGTTCTCGCAAGAGGCGGCATTTTGTTTTTTACAAAATATTTTATTCTATTCACCACTGTAGTACTCTCCTTTTGAGCTGTTATCATTCCCTACCCATCAACAATAATGGTTAGGACTTTTGGTAACAATTAGGTTTTGCAAGTATTTACACTTTGCAATCTATATTGCCCACCATACCTTAAAACAAATAATTTTGGAAAGTGACGGAAGCCCACCCTAAAAAACAATTTTAACCGTGCAGCGTTTTGCACTGAAAAGTTATCATTATATAAAACAAATAAATATGAAAAAGATAACCCTCTTTTTAACAATCATTACAATAGTAAGTATTGTAGCTTGCAGCAGTTGCAAAAAGAATAGTGATGCAATAACCTTTAGTAGTAATATAACTCTTTACGATAAACCATTAAATACAATACAGCAATATATAACTGGCAATTGGAAACTGATATATACAGATGGTGGCTACACTGGTGTTGCACAATACTTTGATAGTATATACTGGCAACTCTCTGCTAACAGAATAAAACAAATTTACCAAAGTAATATATTTATTGACACCACTATAAACTGGATTTGGGTACCCATTGGAGGAGCTATCAACTCTAATGTGCTACAATGTTTTGACTACAGAAGTTATCCATACAACTACGTTGTTATGAGAATGTACAAGGACACACTTATTCTGCACGACAATTTTGTTGACGGTCTTTTTTATCACTTTATTAAAAACAAGTAAATAAATTTTATTAAATAAAACATTAAAAAAATAATTTACACAATAACTACCACACCCCACTCATCGTAGCTTCCCAAAAGCTTAGTCACTCGGCGTATGGCTGTGCCTACGCCGCCTTTAATCAGTAGCATTTGCTACACAAAATCCACTTTCACCAATCCTTTCATTCCTTCATAATCCCTGGCACTACTATATAAATAATCAGCTGCATTTTCCACAATTCCAGCTTTATTATGAATATAATTCAATTTAATGGCAAGCATATCTTTCACATATCCATCAATGCCAATAGCGTGGTTTTCGTTAGTCCCCTATTATACTCATTAGCAAACTGTTAAATGAAATAAATTTGGAGTATAAACTATTTTGTTTTTAAATTTGTACCTAACCAAAAATAATTTTTATGCCATCAATTTCCGAAACAGGGCACGCAAAAAATGTAGCCAATTTTCAAGATTTAATCGCATCAGTAATTGGCTACGGTGCACCCTACAATCCATCAAAGGCAATACTTAAATTAGCCAATCTGCAAACCAAAATAACGGCAGAGCAAGGAAATTTAAACACCGTCATTGCAAAAACCACATCTTTCAACAATGCAGTAAACGACAGGGCAATCGAGTTCAGCGACCTTAAGCCACGTGCAACAAGGGTAGTAAATGCACTTGCAAGCACCGATGCCAGTGACCAGAAAATTGAAGATGCCAAAGGTTTCAATCGAAAAATTCAGGGAAAAAGAGCCAGTGTAAAAGCTGCAAAATCTACCGATCCCAATGCACCAGCAGCCAAAAACATCAGTACATCTCAACAATCCTACGACCAACAATTGCAACATTGGAACGGCTTAGTTTCAACAGCACAATCCGAAAGCACTTATACACCAAACGAAAACGATTTAAAAATTGTAGCCCTCACAGCAAAAGCAGCAGCAATGTTAGCAAAAAATAATGCAGTAGCTACCGAATACACTAACCTCAGCAATGCAAGAATAGCAAGAGATAAAGGACTATACACTGTCAAGACAGGTTTGGTAGATATAGCAAACGAAGTAAAAGACTATGTAAAATCAGTTTTTGGCTTCAACAGTCCCGAATACAAGCAAATCAGTAAAATAAAATTCTCAAAACCTAAATAATCTCTAAACTAAAAAAAGAAAGCTACCATCCTAAAAAAGAATGTAAGCATCCGTAAAAAGAAAACTACCGTCCTAAAAAGGAATGTAAGCATCCGTAAAAAGAAAACTACCATCCAAAAAAAGAATGTTAGTATTCTAAAAAGGAAAACTACTATTCTGAAAAGAAAAGTAAGCATCCGTAAAAGGAAAATTATCATCCTATAAAGAAGTGTAAGAATCCGCAAAAAGAAAACTAACATCCTTAAAAGCTAAGATTATCCAACAAACAAAAAAGGCTATCTCAACGAGATAGCCTTTTTCTGCAAATAAATATTTTTATTCCTTCACAAATTTCAAAGCCTTGCTTTCAATTTCGCTTTTAACAACCATTATGTAATTACCTTTTGGTAAAGACTTAATGTTAAACTCAATTGCTTTATTGCTTGTGTTTACAGTAGTTTTTTGTTCTATTAAAACCCTACCTAAATAGTCAACAATTTGTATGGTGTTGTTAGTTGCAGTTGCTGCCGAGTTATTAATGTTTAGTGTAATAACATCTTTTGCTGGGTTAGGGTACAATTGCAAAATTTGTTTATCACCAATTTTCACAAGTACCACATTGCTGTAGCTAAATTTGCCATTTACATCATTTGTTTTTAAACGATAGTATAATGTATTAGCATTTTGATTGTATGCAGTTTCATCTGTGTATTGGTAAAATGAAGTAGCTGTAGTATTTCCAGCAGCAGCAATAGTTCCAACTCTCACAAACGAAACACCATCTGTACTTCTTTCAACACTAAAATCTTTTACGTTAATCTCGTTTGTAGTTTCCCATTTGCAAGTAATGCTTTTTGCATTTTGTTGTGCTTTAAACGAAAGCAATGTTAATGGCAATGTACTCTTAGAATAAATATTAATATCATCCAAATAAATATTTTGTCCATTACCATTTCTGCATTTAAACGCTAAATAGATAGGAGTAGTTCTGTAAGCATCTAAAGAAATTTTTGCAGAACCCCAATCTGATGCTCCAGCAACAAAACCAGCAGTACCAAGATATGTGTTAACAGTTTTTAAACTATCACCTGCTTTTTTCCAAAGTGGAGTCCAGGTATTTCCACCACAATCTGTAGATACTTCAAGAGACAATGTATCAACTTTATTTGTAGCAGCACTTCCTTTTAATTTATAAGCATAGTTAAAGCTGATAAATAAACTATCACCTGCAACTATGTGGCTAAAATTAAGATATGGAGATTTTAAATAATCAATATCACCTGTTACTGTGTTACCCCACAATGCCATAGTTGCACAAGCAGCACCAGTTTTTGATGCAGCAGTTGTTCTTGTCCAGGTGTTTGTTCTTGTACTTTTATTAATAACAGTCCACTTAGTAGGTGTTGGATCAATTGATGTGCTTTCAAAACCTTCATACAAAGGCAATGAAGTTGTATCAAGTGTTTGACTAAAAAAATAAGTTGTCATTGATAGGGTATCATTGGTATTAATACTATCCAACACACCATTAGGATTTGAAGTATAGAACTTTAAAGTATTTACACCATTTATTAAATTTTGGTTAGCGAATGTAAGTATGTAGCTTCTTGCACCAAGTATATTAAGACCAGTAACTGTTTTTGTAACAAGATTACCATTGATTAATAGGTTTCCAGTAATAGAGTTTAGATTATTGATTCCAAAATTTGTTATTTTAATTTTTGGTGCAAATAATCCATTTTTACCAACACCACAAGCTGGAAAACCATAGTTAGTCGACGTGCAGTTTACCATAGCACTTCCACCTGGACTCACAATTTCAGTTAAAGCAGCTTCATTTGCAGGTGTACCATCTGGTGGCAAATGACCTTTTGTTGTTAAATATCCAGGTCTAAAATTCTCTACCACATAATGCATTCTGGCAACTTGTCCAGCAGTAAACATAGAGTAGCAAGCATCATCGGTATAATCCATATAATCTTGATACATTTTAGGAACAGAAGGAGAACAACCATTTGCAGTGCCTTGTGCAGGACAACCAGATGTTGAAGCATCTTGGGGGGGAGTATCATCTGATGGGCTAAGCAAATTTGCAGGTAGGGCCATACCAGGAGAACTCAAATTGGTACTGAAATCGCCATTTGAACAACCTGATGATGATGAAGAACCCTGAGCTGGTTGAAATGTATGATAAAGACCCATATTATGCCCAATTTCGTGAACAGGAGTTCTGCTCATATTGTAAGCAGACAAACTAAAGCAAGGGTTGTTTGAAAATACTGTATAGTCGCAACAAATGCCGTCAATTGATGTTCCAGTTTGTGTACCTGGTCCAATTCCTGGCGAAATACCTAATAGTTTCCCACCACCAGAAAGTGTTGTTCCAGTACCTACCCACAGATTATAATATTTGCTGATAGTCCAAGGAGCTAAGCCGCCATTAGCAATAGCCTTTATTGGTTGTGGGTCGGTTTGCCCAATTATTATATTGCCAACTTTACGTTCAATACCAGTAGTGGCATTTCCATTAACATCTCTTCTTGCTAAAGCAAAACGTAGTAGTGAGTGTCCTCGTACACCATAAAATGGAGAACCTGTAGCACTATCATCATTTCTTCCAGAATAATCTGTGTTTAAACGAGCTATAAAATAATCAACATCAGCATCGGTAATAATATTAGGATTGGGTAGTACAATGTGAACTACAACAGGTATAACAACACTATCACCACTTGCAAAATTTTCTATGACTGGATGAGCAGCAAGGTATGAATTCAAATCATTTTGTTTGGCTTCAAAGTCCAAGCGATACGCAGAATCTGTCTGCATTCTATACTTGATTGCATCCATCGTTCCACAACTTCTTTGAGGTGCTTGGGCAGTAATTTTAGTAGATAAAAAACTGCAAAAGATTAGCATAAAACTCGCTAATCCATTTAATTTTCGTAGATTAAGATTCATTTTAAATTAATTATAATAATGAGAAAGGAATGCAATTTAAGAGAAAAAACTCATAAAGCAATTGCTGCCGTCCGACTGTATTTGAGGGATTAAGTTTAAATAGTGCTTTTTACCAGTTTATTGTTCACAGGAAAAACAACTTGCGGCTCGTGTTTATCAGCTTCTTCATTGGTTAAAAAACAATAGGCAATAATGATAACGATGTCGCCTACTTGCACTTTCCTTGCAGCAGCACCATTAACACAAATAATTCCAGAGCCTCTCTCTCCTTTGATAGTGTAAGTCTCAAAACGCTCACCATTATTGACATCCACAACTGATACTTTTTCGTGAGGTCTTATTCCTGCTGCGTCCAATAGATCCTCATCAATAGTGATGGAGCCAATATAATTTAGTTCTGCTTGTGTAACAGCCACTCGATGTATTTTGGCTTTCAACATTTCTACCAACATAAATATTTTTTTGAAATAATATACAAATGTATAAAATAGAAATTTAAGTGTAATTTAATATCATTTAACCACAACAAGCAAATACTATATTCGCAAAAAAAAATGGACTTATTTAGCAAAATAATATCTATTCGATGGTCCGATTTAGATCCAAACTTTCATCTAAGACATAGTGCTTACTACGATTTTGGAGCCCAGCAGCGTATTGAAATTCTTGAGCAGTTTGGCTTGACAATGAAGCTAATGCAACAAGAATTTTATGGCCCTATTATTTTTCGTGAAGAAAGTATTTTTAGAAGAGAGATAAAATTGAATGACATTATAACAATTAATGTAAGGCTTGCTAAAATGAAACCAGATGCATCTCGCTGGACAATAGAACACGAATTTTTAAATGAAGAAAATAAGCTTTGTGCGACGTTGGTAGTTGATGGTTCTTGGATAGATACCAAGTTGCGAAAGCTTTTAAACCCAATGCCACAAGTTGTTGCAAACGTATTTAACGAGTTTCCAAAATCTAAAAATTATGTTGAGCTATAAAATACTATTTTCTCTGCAACAAACTCAATGCCTACCTTTGAAAACATTTATATATAAAACATAATGGCAAAAGTTAAAGCTAGCGTACAAGGATTCGAAAAGTTTATGAACAAGGAATCTACTGGTGCAAAAAAGAAAGAAGAATTTAGGCAGGCAAAACGTCAGATGAAAGCTGAAAGAAAAGAAGCAGGGCGAATTGCACATAGGGAGAAAATGGAGAAACTAAATGGTACTTTTAAACCACCAGAACCTAGTAAAAGATTTGGTGCTGGAAAAGTTGAAAAATTAGTTGAAGGAGAACCATCTGGTGAATTAATGCCACTCAATAAATTTATTGCACACGCTGGTATTTGTGGTAGAAGAGAAGCTGCTGAATTAATAAAACAACAACAAATAACCGTTAATGGAACAGTCATCACTGAGCCAGGGTTTAAGGTTAGTGAGAAAGATTTGGTGAAATATAAAGGCAGAAAATTGTCTGCAAAAACAACGGCAGTCTATATTTTACTCAATAAACCAAAAGATTATATCACTACACTTGATGACCCAAAAGGTCGCAAAACGGTGTTAGATTTGATAAGAGGTGCAACACCAGAAAGAGTGTATCCTGTGGGACGTTTAGATAGAAATACAACTGGTGTTTTATTGCTTACAAACGATGGGGAATTAGCTCAAAAATTAACCCACCCATCTTATGAGATTAAAAAGATTTATGAAGTAACACTTGATAAGGAAATTTCTAAGAAGCATTTTGAAGCATTGCTAAATGGTGTAATGCTGGAAGATGGGTTAGCAAAAGCAGATGTACTTTCTTTTGCAGATGGAAAAGATAAAAAAGTACTTGGAATTGAAATACACAATGGTAAAAATAGAATTGTAAGAAGAATGTTTGAAAGTTTGGGCTATGTTGTTGAAAAGCTTGACAGAGTGCTGTTTGCAAACCTTTCAAAGAAAAATGTTAATAGAGGAAGATGGAGAATGTTAACTGAAAAGGAAGTAAGGTTATTGAAATTTATGAATAAAAGTTTTGTGAAGAAAATAAAGCCGACTGCTGTTAAAAATGAAGTATAAAGATTTAGATATAATTTTTGAGACACCTGATTTAATTGCCATTAACAAGCCTGCTGGTTTATTTTCTGTGCCAGATAGATTTGGTGTTGAAATTTCCTTGAAACAAATTCTTCAAGAGAAAATTGAGAAGGTTTTTGTGATTCATAGATTGGATAAAGATACAAGTGGCGTTATACTTTTTGCAAAAAATGCAGAAACACATAAAGCACTTAATGAACTTTTTGAACAAAGAAAAATAGAGAAATATTATTTAGGCCTGGTGCAAGGCTCTTTACTAAATACTACTGGCGAAATTGATGTTCCTATTGCAGAACACCCTTATAAAAAAGGAGTGATGAGCACCAATGGAAAAGGAAAACAATCTTTAACTACCTACGAAGTATTGAAAGACTATAAATTTTTCTCTTGGATAAAATTTAGAATTCATACTGGAAGAACACACCAAATTCGTGTGCATAGCAAACACATTGGACATCCTATTGTTTGTGATGAAATTTATGGCGACGGAAAACCTGTTTTACTTTCTCAAATAAAATCAAAATATAAATTGTCCAAGGTAGAGTGGGAAGAAAAGCCAATACTGGCAAGGGTTGGCTTGCACGCGTATCAATTAATTTTTGAGTGGAAGGATAAAAAAATTGATTTGATTGCAGAACCTCCAAAAGATATTAGAGCGTTATTACAACAGCTGGATAAGAGAATTAAATAGTGTTCATTTTTTTGCCAATGCTTCATCATATTCACTAGCATTTATAACCATATAGTGTGTTACATTGTTAATCAACATTTCGTCAATTGTTGTTACAATATTTTTATAGTTAGATTGTGCTGTAGGTTTAATAAGAACAACTGTTTCAGACCTTTTGCCAGATTGTTTCTTAACTTTTATTTGCATTGAAGCAATTACTTCTCTTAGCCCATTTACAACATCATAACCACAACTATTGTAGTGTAAAGAATCGTTACCTTGATAATAAAAAACTTTGTTATTGTCTGCCAAAACCAGCGTTAACGTTTTGCTTTGGGGAGTTTCGCTTGGTAGTCCATCAGCAGGTGTATTATATTTCATTGCTTGTGGTTCTGTCATTGAAGTTGTAACAATAAAAAATGTTATTAATAGAAAACCCAAATCAACCATTGGTGTTAAATCGACACGTGGAGCAGCTTTTTTACTACCTTTTTTTCTTGAAATAATTTCTGCCATAAAAGTTGTTTTAGTTGAGATGCAATGGTTGAAAATATCCACAACAAAGAATTTTCTCATTTCCTAAATTTTCGTTTGCTCAAAATCATTGTTTACATTACCTTCGGCATCCTTTAAAAAAAATACAATACTTTCAAAAAAGCGTTGCTTTTAAAAAATTGAGTTGATTAATGTAAAAAGCATTACCTTAATTTTTTATTTGAAGAAATTATTGCTTACAAAATAGTTTGAACCCGAAATGATAACAACAGTCAGAAAACCGCAGCCTAAAAAACAACCCACTAAAAGAAGTACTCCAAAACTTAGTGAAGCAGCGTTGGAAAATGTTAGTCCGCTAAATCCTGAAATGGATATATATGCTGCACTAAAAAAATACTTTGGTTTTAAAGAATTTAAAGGTACACAAGAGAAGTCTATTAATAGCTTGTTAAGTGGTCACGATACGTTTGTTATTATGCCTACTGGTGGAGGAAAAAGTTTATGTTATCAATTGCCAGCACTTATTGTTCCAGGTGTTGCTATCATTGTTTCTCCATTGATTGCGTTGATGAAAAATCAGGTTGATTTAATAAGAGGTTATAGCGAGCAAGATGATGTTGCACACTTTTTAAACTCATCATTAAACAAAACACAAATAAAAGCTGTTAAAGAAGATTTATTAGGAGGAAAAACAAAGCTACTTTATGTTGCCCCTGAAACATTAACAAAGCAAGAGAATCTTGATTTTTTTGCAGACTTAAACATTTCTTTTTTCGCTGTTGATGAAGCACATTGTATTAGCG
>JANYEP010000009.1 GCA_025363075.1 Chitinophagaceae bacterium
TGAGAACGTAACTTGGCCAACTTGGTTACAGTTGCAACAAAGTACTGTTATAGTTTTAGTCGCAACTATTGTTATCACTTTTATGGTTTTTTTAATGGATTCTGGTAGTAATCAATTGCTGAAACTTATTTATAAATTATTTTAATTAGTACAAATGAGTGAAGAAGTAGTTGTATCTGTTGCAGAACAAAAAGAGAGTAAATGGTACGTTTTGCGTGTTGTTAGTGGCAAAGAACGTGGCGTAAAAGAATATTTGGATAAAGATATTGCTCGTAACGGTTGGACGAATGTTATTCGACAAATTTTTTTACCAATGGAAAAGGTGTTTAAGGTGCAGAATGGTAAAAAAGTAATGCGTGAGAAAAACTACTTTCCTGGTTATGTAATGCTTGAAGTTGAGGATGGAAAATTAACTGATGATATTGTACAGCACATTAGCAATATCAGTAATATAATGCACTTCTTAACAGATGGAAAAGGAAGTAAAGGAAACATTATTTCTTTAAGAAAATCTGAAGTGAATAAAATGCTTGGTAAGGTTGATGAAATGAATGATGTTGGCGTAACCATTAGTGAGCCATTCATTATTGGAGAAACAATTAAAATTATTGAAGGACCATTTAATGACTTCAATGGTGTAATTGAAGAAATTAATGATGAAAAGAAAAAATTAAAAGTTACTGTTAAAATATTTGGCAGAAGCACACCTGTAGAATTGAACTATATACAGGTTGAAAAACTAAGTTAATAAAAAGGGGCAATTTTTTAAAATTGCCCCTTTTTATTTGAGAAAGTAAATAACTTATACACTTATAAATCACATCAGATATCATCACAGGTTTTCAAAACTATATTTGGCACATTAATAAATTGCTAAATAAGTAGTGATAGATTTTAACGCATTTTTCAAACAATTTCTTTACGATGATAAGAATCCGTTGTTATTCAATAATGGATTTTTTATTTATTTGTTTGTAGCGTTTGTTTCACTTTATTATTATTTTAGAAATAACCACAAAGTTCGCACTTGGTTATTCTGCTGCTTCTCCCTTTATTTCTTCTACAAAGCAAGTGGGGCTTATGTTTTGCTTGTTATTGCATCTGCTATAGTAGATTTTTTTATTGGTAATCTTATCTATGAAGTTCCAAGTAAAAAAAGTAAAAAAATATTATTGTGGGTAGGTTTAAGTTTTAATATTGGATTACTTGCTTATTTCAAATATTTTAATTTTCTCAGTAATACTTACAACGAAATATTAGGACATCATTTTCAACCATTAAAAGTTACAAGCCTTATTGGCATTTCGTTTTACACATTCGAAAGTATCAGTTATATGGTAGATGTTTACCATAGAAAAATATTACCTGCAAAACGCTTTGCAGATTATCTCTTGTTTCTTTCTTTCTTTCCAAAATTAGTAATGGGGCCTATTGTTCGTGCAGCAGATTTTCTTCCACAAATCAGTAAACCATATTTTGTTAGCGATGAAGATTTTAGCAAAGGATTTTATCTTATTATAACAGGGTTGGTTAAAAAATTAATTATATCTGATTATATCTCTGCAAACTTTGTGAACTATGTTTTTGATGAACCTTCACGCTATACTGGTTTAGAGTGTTTGTTTGCAACTTATGGTTTTGCAGTTGTTATTTACTGCGATTTTAGTGGTTACACAAATATTGCCATTGGCATTGCAAAGTGGCTTGGGTTCAGCATTCCAGACAATTTTAATTTACCTTATAAAAGTAAAGACATCACAGAGTTTTGGAAGCGTTGGCACATTTCTTTATCTACCTGGCTGAAAGATTATATTTATATTCCTTTGGGTGGTAATAGAAAAGGGGAAATCAAAAAATACATCAACCTAATTATTACAATGTTTATTGGAGGATTATGGCACGGTGCAAATTTTACTTACATCATTTGGGGTTTAATGCACGGTGTAGCACTTGCCATTCATAAGCTTTGGATAGAGAAATCGAAATATGTTTTATATAGTTTTCGTCAAACAAAAATCTACAATCTTCTTGCAGCATTTATTACTTTTCAATTTGTATGCATTGCCTGGATTTTTTTCAGGGCAGAAAATATGACCAAAGCAAAGGCAATGTTTGGGCAAATAAAACATCAATTTGGATTAGATAAAATCAATGACTTTTGGAACAATTATCACGCTGTGATTTGGATGATTTTGTTGGGTTTATTGGTTCATTTTATACCACAAAAATTCAACTACAAAATGATAAAGCAACTTAGTAAAGAGGGTGTGCTTGGTTATTTATTAATCTTTTTTGTTTTTGTTTTGTTGTATGGGTATTTTAAATCTGTTGAGCCAATTTTACCTATTTATCTACAATTTTAAAAAAAAGAGGCTACCTAGAAAGGCAGCCCCATAACCCTTAAAACAACCAACATAAAACATTGCTGATTGTAACAAAAATATGAGTGTTTCTAAATTAATTTTAATTTTTTTTATGAAATTATAAAGGTTACTTTTCATTTTAAAATAGATTAACACAAAACAATCTCTAACTTCACGTTATGCTTTTCAGCAAAAAAAATATTATTTTTTTCATCTTTTTTCTTTTGTGCCTTTTTTCTATAGAAACTCAAGCACAAAAAAAAAATTTAGATACGCTAAAAGTTTATGCTTGGATTAGTCCACAAGGAGACACACTTGCAATAGAATATTTACCCATTGTTCAAGTTGTTGCAATTAGAAAATTGACTGCTGAACAAAGACGACAAAAAGAAGAATGGACAAGACTTAGAAATGCTGTTTACATTACTTATCCATACGCAAAAGCTGCTGGGAAAATAATGAATGAAATTAATGCAAAGCTTACAGGCGTAAGCGATAAAAAACTAAGAAAAGTAATTATTAAAGCCAGAGAAAAAGAGTTGCGAAAAGAGTTTACAGATAAACTTACAAATCTTTCTATTTATCGAGGGAAAGTATTGATGAAATTGATTTATAGAGAAACTGGAGATAATTGCTACGAAATTATTCAAGAATATAAAGGTGGTTTTACAGCTGCGGTTTACCAAACTGTTGCAATAGTTGTAGGTACTAATTTAAAACAAAATTATGATGCAAATGGCAAAGACAAAGTCATTGAAATTATTGTGAAAGATGTAGAAAAAATGTATGGTTACGGAAGCTAAATATTTTCTTTCAATAAACTCATAAACGCATCTCTTAAAATCATTTTTGCTCCAAGGCTTTCAAGATGCTCTGTGTAAATTTGACAATCAATTAGCATAATTCCTTCCAGCTTTAATTGTTCAGCATATTTTATAAAAGCATATTTACTTGCATTGCTTTGATGGCTGAACATACTTTCTCCAAAAAATATTTTGCCAATTTTTATTCCATATAATCCACCAATAAGTTTTCCATTTCGCCAAGCCTCTGCACAATGAGCATAACCTTGAAAATGAAGCTGTGTGTAGGTTTCAATAATATCATTATTTATCCATGTACCATCTTGTTCTTTGCGAAAAGTATTTTTACAGTTTGTAATAACTTCTTTAAATGAAGTGTTTATTTTAAAATCAAAAGCATTGCGAGCAAATAATTGTTTCATCGTTTTGCTAACCTTTAATTCATCTGGGAATAAAACGAATCGTGGATTGGGATGCCACCACAAAGGAATGTCATCATTGTACCAAGGAAAAATTCCATTGCGATATGCAAGCTTTAAACGCTCAATAGATAAATCGCCACCTATAGCCAAAAGCCCATCTTCCATTGCTTCATTGGGTTTTGGAAACCAAAGTTTATCGTCGAGAATAGTCATTATACACGATTCGTAAGTAGCTTATATTGAGTGGTAGTATAGGAATAGGTAGTAGTAATGAAAATACGGTTATCACTATCCACTTGCTACTCACCACTAAATTTATTTAAACATTCTCCAGAAATCTAAGCCCAATGCATAAGCCATTAAGCCAAGCAACAATACCATTCCAACAGTTTGTGCATATTCCATAAACTTATCACTTGGTTTGCGACCTGTAATCATTTCAACTAATGTAAATAAAGCGTGACCACCATCAAGAGCAGGAATTGGCAACACATTCATAAAGGCAAGTATGATTGAAAAAATAGCAGTTAAAGACCAAAAACTTTGCCAATCCCATACGCTACCAAATGTGTTAGCAATGCTAAAAACACTTCCCAAAGAATCTTGTGCTTTTACTTCGTTATGACTAAAGAGTAGTTTTAGATTTTGAATATATTTATTCAAAGTCTGCCAACATTTATTCCATCCAGCAGGAACAGCCTCTGCAAAAGAATATGCAATATGCTTTTCGCCTAATACTTCACCCATTGATTGAAATGAAAGGTTGTTGCTTCCTTTATCATCAAAGAAAAGCTCAGTCACAATAGTATCTTTTCCATTGTGTAGAAACTTAAGTGTCACATTTTTATTTTTAGGAATAGTTAGTTTTCTTAAGTCTGTACTATAATTAACAACAGTATCATTAAATGAAATTAAGGTATCGCCTTTTACAATAGAACCCTTTACTATCTTAGCTTTTGGTAAAATAGAATCAATAATCATCGGAATTCTAACATAGCTAAACCCTTCTAATTTATTTTTATTAAGTTGTCCAATAAACCCTTCAGGAATTGCAAGATTTATATTTTGTCCGTTTCTATCAACAGTAATTTCTTTTGCTTGTTGCATAATAATTTCAGCCCCTACTTGTCCTACTCTTTCAATTTGCTTTCCAGCAACAGCAACGATTTTATCTCCATCCTGCAAGCCTATTTTTTTTCCTAAACTATCTGCATAAACACCATATTTTAAATTTTTTACTGGCACATAAGTTTCGCCCCAATGCCACATTATTCCTATAAAAATTATAATGGCAAGAATGATGTTCACTATTACACCTCCAAGCATTATAATTAGTCTTTGCCAAGGCTTTTTTGAACGAAATTCATAAGGTTGTGGCGGCAATTTCATTTGCTCTTTATCCATACTTTCATCCACCATTCCACTTATTTTTACATAGCCACCAAATGGTACCCAACCAAGTCCATACTCAGTTTCACCCTTTTTTGTTTTCCATAAACTAAACCAAGGATTGAAGAAAAGATAAAATTTTTCTACTCTACATTTAAACCAACGAGCAGGAAAAAAATGTCCCATTTCGTGAAGCACTACAAGTATTGAAAAAGATAGAACAAATTGTCCTGCTTTTACTAAAATTCCACTCCAATCTATTGCTAATAATGTCATAAGTTAATAAGTCATTTGTCATTAAGTCAATGGTTATTTAATATTGCTTAATGTGTCATAATATTTTGATAAATAAATCGTAATTTCCTTTCTCTTTTAGGTGTCAAAGGTTTTATAATTGCATTAATGAAGCTGCGAAACTACGAGCCTCAGCATCACTCTCAAATAATTCTTCTAAGGTAGGTTTTTCAATGAAAGAAATTTTATTGATAGAGCGTTCTACCACTTCTGTAATATCCAAAAAGCCAATCCTATTTTTTAAAAAAGCATATACAGCAATTTCATTTGCAGCATTCAATACGCAAGGCATATTGCCACCTTTGTTTAACGCATCCATTGCCAATGCAAGATTTCTAAAAGTTCTTAAATCTGGTTCTTCAAAAGTTAATGTATTTGGCTTTCTAAAATCGTACCTTGGAAAGTCGTTATCAATACGCTGTGGAAATGCCAATGCATATTGAATAGGCAACTTCATATCGGGCAAACCCATTTGAGCTTTAATGCTGCCATCATTAAATTGCACCATACTATGAATAATACTTTGTGGGTGAACAATTACCTGAATTTGCTCGGGCTTTAAATTAAACAACCATTTAGCTTCAATCATCTCAAGCCCTTTATTCATAAGGGTTGCAGAGTCAATAGTAATTTTTGCACCCATACTCCAGTTGGGGTGTTGTAATGCGTGATCACGTTTTACATTGACCAGAAAATTTGGCTTTTTACCAAAAAAAGGACCGCCACTTGCAGTAAGAATTATCTTCTCAACCCTACTTCTACCTTCACCAACAAGGCATTGAAAAATAGCAGAGTGTTCGCTATCAACAGGCAATATTGGCACTCTTTTTTCAAAAGCTTTTTGCATAATAATTTCTCCAGCAACTACCAATGTTTCCTTGTTGGCAAGTGCAATAGGTTTGCCATTTTCTATAGCAGTTAATGTGGGTTTTAATCCTGCATAACCAACTATTCCAGCAAGCATCATATCGTAGCAGTTAAGAGCTGCGACTTCTATTAATGCTGCTTCGCCAGCAAACACTTTTACTGTGGTATTTGCCAAAGCATCCTTAACCAATTTGTATTTTGTTTCATCGCCAATAACTACACAATTTGGATTGAATTGCAATGCTTGTTTAATAAGCAATTCGTGATTGGTTTGTGCAGTAAGAATTTCGGCAGAAAATTTATCTGTATTTGCAGCAATAACATCTAAAGCCTGTGTGCCAATAGAACCTGTAGAACCAAAAAGGGCTATACGTTTGATGGGTGTATTTGTGTTTGCTGTCATAAAGTGTGCAATATTAAGAAAACTTGCTGCGAATTAACTATAGATATTATTTGTGTAAAAAGTTTTAACTTTTTTTGGTAATATTTTTATAAAATAAAGCGTTCTTTTTTTACTCTGCTCAAGTCGATTTTAATGTTTATAAAATCATTATTAGATAATTAAAAAAATGGAGATAAATATAACTTGTATCTGCACAAGGTTTGTAGCATTATCTTCGTAATATATACTAACAAACCAGAGTATATAAATAATTGCTAATCTTTACAACAAAAAAAATATAAAATGAGAAAGAATTTTTACAGTCTGTTACTAACAGTTTGTCTAATGAGTAGTATGGCTTTTGCCCAAGATGTTGACTATAAAAATGGATTATTGAAAGTTGATGGAAAAGAGTATGCAAAGATTGAAGTGAAGAAACAAAATTTTGGTTTGACCAAGTCTTTTGAAGTGTATAATATGGCTGGCGAAAAAATAATTATTGCAGTAGTTGCAACAGAGTTTGAGCAAGATAAACGTGATAACTCTTATTTGTTTTACAGATTAACTTTTTTGACCAGCAATCAAGTTGGGATTTTTAAAATTGGTGCTTTGAGTCAAGAAAAATCATTTACAAAACTGATAGGCAAGAGCGGAATTTTAATAAACGATAAAACAGATGATGGCAAGGTGAAAGAATTTATTGCAAGAGATGGGGCAAGCCCCAGAATAGCTGTAGATTACACTACTGTATCTCGCAATAAAGGCTGGCCTTTATCACTAAAGGTTGGTAATAACATAGAACAAGATGGAAAAATAATTGGCAACTTTATTTATAAAGGCGAATATAATAAAATGGATAACTATGAATTTACTTTGCCCAATGGAGTTGTGATAGCTAGGGTATCTTTTGCTGGTGGTAATAATGCACAAAATATGGAACTTTTTACAGCTAAAGACAACACCAAAAGAGTAGTTCCAATACCTCAAAAAGATAATATTATTGCTGCAGATGTTAGCATAGATAAATATCAATTTACAATAAAAAGAATTTCAAAGTGGCTTGTAGATAATAGCTATTTGTAGATTCTTTTTTTGTATTAAAATACTTCATCTTATTTCTGTTGCCAACCTTTAAAAGGTTGGCAACTTTCGTTTATAAAAAAATAATTTTATCTTCTACTTTGCTTTTTAATTAATAGCAATAGATATTTGATGAACATTAAAGTAAATATGCGGTTTAAACTAATCTATCTTTTTTCAATATTATCCTTTTTAATTTTATCGTTCAGCAACAAAAAAAATAAAGAAACAGCAGATTTTAAACCTAATCCACACAAGGATTACAACAACCTCGTTTTTTTAAATGAAGAAAACCTAAAGTCTTCTGCTGGAACAAAATCTGTGCTTTTTAATTCAGCAGGAACTAAGTTGTATGCGATGAATTTGGAAGGGTTGAGTGTATATGAATTTAACAGAGAAACAAAAAAATTAAACCGTAAATTTCAGTTTAAAGCTCATAAAGGAATTGGCTGGGATTATCAAACAAAAAAGCCTGTAAAATCGTGGCAGGAAAAGCCTGTTGAAGCTTGCTTTTCTCATAATGATAAAATACTTTGGGTATCACTTCATAATGCTGAAGGCATTGTGCCTATTAAGATTGACGATGATTTTCATTGTACTGCAAATTGGGATTCCGCACTCACAAAAGCCATTACAGTTACCAATATTGATGGCAGCAAGTACAATGTAGAAGCCCCACTTATTAAAACAGGATTGACACCAAAAGTAGTGGCAGTTGCGAGCAATAATAATTTATTGGTAAGCAATTGGCATAGCAAAACTGTAAGTGTTTTAAGCATTAATAACAATAGTTTTCCTTTTGCAAGCCTTGTAAAAAATATTAAGGTAGAGGCAATACCTCGAGGTATTAGTGTAGATGAAAAAAACGGCAAGTCATACATTGCAATAATGGGCAGCAATAGCATTGCTGTTGTTGATAATAAAACCTGGAATTTGGAAAAGTATATTAAGGTATCGGCAAATCCTCGACACATTGTTTTAGGCGATGATAATAAAATGTTTGTATCGTTTAATAGCCTTAATCAAGTCGCTTGCATAAATACAATTACAGGCACAACTTTGTTCGCAAGTCCCACACACTTAAACCCAAGAAGCATTGTATTGAGTAAAAATAAAAAATTCGGTAATGATATAGAAGTTTACACTAAATGATAAAAAATCAATTTAAAATTTCTTTTTCTTCTAATTGATAAACTTTACTTAACTGAATTTCTAACATTTTTTTAATTTCTAATATTTTGTAATATTTATCAACAACACTTTTAATCTCATTATTCAAAACAAATTTTGGTAGTTCCATATTATCAAAAACATTTGTTAATGGAAATACCCCTACATCTGATTTTGATGAAATCTCAATAAACGTTGGTTCTAAATATATTTTTAGAAATTTCAAATAATACTCCTCGTCTATTTCATTTTTAATTCCCAAGTCATTTTTGGATACATGTATCAAGTATATTAAAAAGGCATTTGTATTAGTAGCATAATTCCCTTTAGGTAAATAGGTAAGCCGTCCAGATTTACCCCTAGTAACTATGTGTAAGCATTGACTATTTTTTAATGTATGTATATCATTATCTGTATCACTAATTTCACCATAATAAATATTGTCTATCGAACCGCTTAAAACCTTAATACTTTTCTTAGATTTTGTTCTATCATAATTATATAAACCTTCTTCGCTGAGAATATCATTTCTACTTATGTAATCAAGTATTTGATTTATTTTTATATGCTCAATTGATTTACTTTCATAAGTAAGTTTTTTAATCAATACATTATCTATTAATTTTATTTGACTGCTAATTCCATTCTTAAATTTTTGTAGTTTATCAAATATTTTGCAATAAGATTTAATCTCTGATTTGGTAGGAATTTCAATTTGAGCAAATTTAAAAAATGATGTTTTATTCCAAGTTGCATTATCATTTTTAGTAGAATATTGATTTACTAATGGTTGATGTTTTATGATAAACCACTTAATGAAGTCAACCTTACCTAATCTTAATACATCATAAGCATCTTCTTTAATAGTTAAAATGTAAGCGTGGTCGTTTATTATATACTTACCTTTTTCAATAAAACTCATTTGTCCAGCCTTTCCGTTTCGAGATACCAATATGCCAATATTATCTTCAAAAATGCCTTTTTCAGTATCTATTTCAGATAATGAAATCATACCCATTTGTGTATCTTCATCCAATGCAGAAGATAAAACTGTGTATTTGTCAATATCTGAAATAACCGAATTATAAATGTTATTTTCAGTAATTTCACTATTGCCACTTATGCAATCAAATATTTTAGATACTGGCAAAATCATTTAATAAATTGCTTATGTTTTTGTGAATTTTTGAAATTTCTTTATCAAACTCTTTTGTGGTAATGTATTTTGGGTCGTATGGTCTAATGTGGTATTCTGGCAAAAGATTATGACAGTTTTCTTTATTGATTTTCTTCATTTCAATATATCCACCTTTTCTTAATTTTTGGGTAATTCCCTTTTCATTAATCCATTCAGTACCATCAGTATTTTTATCGTCGTAAGCCATCCATCTCATTTCTAAAATACTTTCTCTTTCGTTACCCTCTTTATCAACCCAAAATGATAATTCATCGTGTATATATTGACTTTCATTTGATTTTAATTTAGTAGGAAAACGTTTGTCAGAGTTAGCAAAACCATCATTATCTATTATATACATCCAAATACTTTTCTTTTGAATAGAAGTGTCTTTATCACTCTTTTTTTCAAAAAATAAAGCATAAGTTTTTTCTTTGGTATATGGAGCAAAAGCAAATTTTGGCAAAGAAACAATGGCAGTAATTGTTGTCTTACTTAGCACTTCTATTCTAAACTTTTCATAACTTGGATTTTCAAAAAAACCATCAGGAATAATTATACAAG
>JANYEP010000049.1 GCA_025363075.1 Chitinophagaceae bacterium
ACAACTATGCACCATTGATTAAAAATTTTGAATGGCACAGAGAAAATGTGTTTAAATGAATTCTATTGCATTTATTGATACTGAGATTGAACCTAAGAGCCTAAAGATTCTTGACATTGGAAGTTCTTTCCACAAAACTTCAGTCGCCGAGTTCATCCAATTTCTTAATGGAACACAATTCATTTCGCCCTTGTTGGTGTTTTCTTCATCAACAAGTTTTATTTAGCTATTAAGTTTTGGAGAAAACAGAAACAAGAACCATAGAAGCAAAAAATAATTTTAATGAATAACATAACCGTATTTGAGAGTAAGGAAATTCGTAGGCACTACGATGAAAAAACTGAAGTTTGGTTTTTTAGTATCGTAGATATAGTGAGAGTTCTAACTGACCAACCCACTGTAGAAAGGGCAAGAAATTATTGGAAAGTATTGAAAAGCAGATTAAAAAAAGAAGGGAATGAAACGGTTACAAACTGTAACCAGTTGAAATTTTTAGCAAAGGATGGTAAAAGCAGATTGACTGATGTTGCTAATGTTGAAGATATTTTTCGCCTGATTCAATCTATTCCTTCACCCAAAGCCGAGCCTTTTAAACAATGGTTGGCAAAAGTGGGTTATGAAAGATTACAGGAAATTCAAGACCCCAGTTTGAGTATGGACAGAGCCAGAGAAAACTGGCAAAAAATGGGAAGAAGTGAGAAGTGGATTCAACAAAGAATGACAGGGCAAGAAACCCGAAACAAACTAACAGATTATTGGAAAGAAAGTGGCGTTACCGAAAAGAATGAGTTTGCTTTTTTAACCAATATTATTCATCAGGAATGGACTGATTTAACAGTTAAAAAACATAAAGAAATAAAAGGTCTTAAATCTCAAAACCTCAGAGACCATATGAACGAAGCAGAATTGTTATTTACAGCATTGGCAGAACTATCGACACGTCAAATTGCAGAAGCAGAGGAAGCAAAAGGAGCAAACGGAAATGCTAAAGCTGGTAAAAAAGGAGGAGCTATTGCTAAAAACGCTCGTAAAGAATTGGAAAGTAAAACAGGAAAAAATGTAATAACAGGCGAAATTTTTTTGCCACCCAAAAAGTGAACAAGTAAAAACAACTAATAAAAATTGTGAGGTATAGCCTCATCAGTAGGCATTGGTGCTTTGTATCTAACGATGATGAAACAGATGGAACTTTATACAAATAAAAAAAGCTCCGTTCTACCTATATAAAAATTCCAGCTCTCCAAAGCTTATCAGCTTCAATAGAATTATTATGTTGCTTTTAGCAATATTGCATTAATGCAATAAAATAAAACTGTTAGGTTGCAAGACAAGCCAAGCAGAGAAAGAGTATGAAACAAAACCAGAGCATATCAAAAATATGCCTGTCATTTCTTTGGCAAAGAGACCAAACCCAAATACTGCGAGAAAATTTTACCGCTACGTTCTCTGTGTCTCTGTGGTGAAAACAGTACACTAGTAATCAGCTCAACATTATTCCCTTTTGGCTTTAGTCAACGGTTTCTATTTATCCTTCACCATTCTGTTTACCCTATACATAAACCAAATACAAAGCAATATAATTGTAGATACCACATAGCCCAGCAAGTCGAAATGCTCTATGGGGCTTGTGGTTGTTTTTTGGTGTACTACTAAACCTGCAATTAATGCACCCAAACCACCTGCCATTTGTTGTAGCGATGTAGTAATGCTCATAAATGCTCCTCTATCCTGCATAACAGGAATGCCAGTGTTTAAAGTAGTGGCAGGTATCATTCTGCTCATAATGCCTGCAAATAAAAGGATATTGATAATGGCTACTTCCCACAAAGGAGTAACCTGCAAATGGGTATAAATATTAACCATTGCCACAGCCACTAATGAGCCAATGGTAAAGATGGAAAACTTATCGAACCTATCGCTCAACTTACCTATTAATGGCATCACAATGATAGACGAAACACCTGTAATCATAAATACAAATGGCAATTGGTGTTTGGATATATGAACATTGTTAATGAGAAATGGACTGGTAAAAGGCATCATCATAAAACCGCCAATAGCAAGAAACATAGTGGCAATAAAGCCTGTTTGGTAACGTGTATTGGCAATGGTGTGCCATAGATGTAGAAAAGGATTTTTATTTGACCTTATTTTTAGGTGTTCTACAATAGGGTTCATTTTAATAACTATCACAGCAAGTAAAATTGCTGCCACCATCACAATCATTATAAAAGTGGAGTGCCAGCCAAAATGATTGGCAAGAAAAATGCCTGCTGGTATGCCTAAAATCTGACTTGCGGCGAAAGCCATTTGCACCATACCCATTACCCTGCCTCGCTGGTGTATAGCAAACATATCTGCTACAATTGCCATAACAATAGAACCAATAACGCCACCAAATATTCCTGTGATAATGCGTGCTGCTACCAGTAAATAGTAATTGCTGGCAAGTCCACACAACAGCGTGCCTAAAATAAAACCAGCGTAGAAGAAAATGAGTAATTTTTTTCGGTCGTACTTGTCGGCAAAACCTGCTGCCATAATACCTGAAATGGCTGCACTGAAAGCATAGCAGGAAACAATTAATCCAAACTGAGAGGTAGTAACACTTAAATCCTTCATTAGCATATCACCCAATGGTGATATAATCATAAAGTCGAGAATGATGGTGAATTGCAGTAAAGCCAATATTGCAATCAGCAGTTTTTGATATGATGAAAATGGTTTCGGTTGTATGTTGTTTTGTTGCATTAATATGGAATTATATGGTTTGGGTAGCAAACTTAGTAGAAAGTTGTTCTTGAAATGAAAGTAGAAAAGTGATCTTTTATTAAGACTCTACCTGGAATAGTTTGTAGTAAAGTGTTATCAGCACAGCGTGATTACCAATTGGGTTTAGCCAAATGGAGACTACTTTATTTCTTGTAATAGTTGAAGAAGGGCTATGAAATTTTGTTGACACTGTAAATTTAAAATTGGTAATTAATGCTCCGGATTCAATATTTCTCTATACTTTTACATTGTTCTTTTACATACCTCTTCGAGTATTATTTGTTGTAATTATTTTTTCAAAATCAACATCAGCAATATGACACACTCATCTACTTTAGTAGCATCCTCGCTACGCCAAAAGTTTCTAAAAGCAGTATTGATAACAGTTTCAATACTTGTCTCAACCATAATCTGTGTTGGTCAAAAATCGAAATGGAAAAGTTATATTGGTATAGAAGCAGGTGGAGATCTGGGGTTAAAAACGGTTGGTTTATCTACACTGAAAGCAAAAGAGAATCCTTTGGTGTCAAACGATTTGGATAGAAACTATGCTTTTGAATTTGGCTTGTATGCCGATTTTTTTAAACTAAGAAACAGAAGTAACAGCACTTGGGGAAACAAGATGCCGGGCTTTGGAATCAGGACTGGTGTAAACTGGACTTTTTTTAGGGCAGATAATAGTGCAGATGGTGGAGGAGAATCGCTGGGGTTTAACTATGCAAATGTTCCCTTGCTTCTTGAAATTTGTGTAGGATATAAACAAGGTGTAACAAGTGCTTATACCACTCCAGGAACTACCACTTATAAAGGTACCAGAAACTCTGATGGCTCGGTAACTGTTACAGAAAGTTCTACAAACAGCACTTACTCTCCAGGTGGTGCTAAAACTTCAGGTGGTGCTTTATTATATTTTGGTCCGCAGTATAGTTATCTTGCTAAATCGTTTCACTCTACCGAAAGCCCCATTGCTAATACCAATCTCAATAAAAATTATGTTAGTATAGTTGGGGGAATAATTTTTTGGATGAATTTAATTTGCTTTGATTTTTCTTATCAAAAAGGTTTGAACTCTATTTATAATGGCAAAGACATTACTATTGACGGTTTTGTAGTGAAGCTTGGTATTAACTTTAACAGAAGGCTATACAATTAATTAAAGCAGGAGCAGTTTTCATCATTTAATTATTTGGCTAAAGCCAATGATGAAAAATCGCTGCTAATACCATATCATCCTTCGTTGTAACTTCCACCAAACTCCCACCAAACCCCCAGTAAACGCCGAGGTAAGCTTATAAGAGTAATAAGCAATAATTAAGTAAAATGTACCCAATAGGTCTGTATTGATTTGCTAAAATAATTCCCGGCTTCGATGCCAACCATTGTAACCAATATATTTTATATCCGCTTTATTGCAACCAATACTGCAAAGCAACCAAATGAATCAAATGATATTAGGGATTTATTCTAATATTGCGTTGTTATTACTTGCAACAGCAGCATAGAATTATATGCACTTTAAACCTACTAAGATTGGTATTAAAGGCTGCGTAAGAAGCAACATTTATCATTATCATTACATTGCTTTATGTCAGTTATCAACTATCAACAATACAAGAAAAATTTCTCACCCGAAGGTTTAATTAGCGTCTATAAACACATCCTTCTTCCACGAATGATTGAAGAGAAAATGTTGGTGTTGCTACGTCAAGGAAAAATAAGTAAATGGTTTAGTGGCATTGGGCAAGAAGCCATTGCTGTGGGCAGCACCATTGCATTGCAACCAGATGAATGGATAATGCCTTTGCATAGAAACTTAGGTGTTTTTACATCTCGTAATATGCCACTTCACAAACTGTTTATGCAGTGGCAAGGCAATAAAGATGGTTATAGTAAAGGGCGAGAAAGAAGTTTTCACTTTGGCTCAATGGAACATCATATCTGTGGAATGATTTCTCACTTAGGGCCTCAAATGGCAATTGCAGATGGGGTGGCATTGGCTCATAAACTAAAGAATGAAAACAAAGTTTCTGTTGCTTACACTGGTGATGGTGGCACGAGCGAAGGTGATTTTCACGAAGCCTTAAACGTAGCAGCAGTGTGGGATTTGCCAGTAATTTTTATTATAGAAAATAATGGTTATGGTTTATCAACTCCAACCAATGAACAATATCGTTGCACCAATTTAGTTGATAAAGCTATTGGTTATGGAATGAAAGGTTTGCAAATTGATGGCAACAATATTTTAGAGGTTTTTCATACTATTAAACAAGCAAGAGAATATTGCATAAAAGAACAAAAGCCTATTTTAATTGAGTGTTTAACTTTTAGAATGCGTGGCCACGAGGAAGCCAGTGGAACTAAATATGTGCCTAAAGAATTGTTTGAAGAATGGGGCAGAAAAGACCCAGTAAAAAACTTTGAGCAGTTTATTATTGATGAAGGATTTATTACAGAAATGCAGGTTGCAGATATTAGAAATGGCTTTAGAAATCACATAGAATCTGAATTGCAAGTTGCATACAGTGCTGCTGAAATGGTTGTGGATACAGCAACAGAAGTGAATGATGTTTATAGTGCAAACGTTTCTCGTTCCTCGTTTCTCGTTAATCAACAAAATAGTCAAAAACAAACGAGAAACGACCAGAAACCAGAAACGAGAAACGAAATAAGGTTCATAGATGCCATTAAAGAAGCTCTTCAACAATCAATGAAGCAACACAACAACCTTGTAATAATGGGGCAGGATATTGCAGAATATGGCGGTGCATTTAAAATAACAGAAGGCTTTGTTGAGCAGTTTGGTAAGCATCGTGTACGCAACACACCTATTTGCGAAAGTGTCATTGTGGGTGCAGCTTTAGGCTTGGCACTTGAAGGATATAAAAGCATTGTAGAAATGCAGTTTGCCGATTTTGTAACTGTTGCTTTTAATCAAATCATCAACAACCTTGCAAAGGTTCATTATCGTTGGGGAGTTGCAGCCAACACTGTTGTGCGAATGCCAACAGGTGCTGGCGTTGGTGCAGGACCTTTTCATAGCCAGAGTAACGAGGCTTGGTTTACACACACACCAGGGCTAATTGTTGTTTATCCAAGCAATCCTTATGATGCAAAAGGATTGTTAATTGCTGCCATTAACAATCCAAATCCAGTACTTTACTTTGAACACAAGGTTTTGTATAGAAGCATTAGTGGCAATGTGCCAACAGAATATTATGAAGTTGAAATTGGCAAGGCAAATGTTGTAAATAGTGGAGATGATATTACCATTATTACTTATGGTTTTGGTGTGCATTGGGCTTTGGATTATGCAAAAGCAAATACAGATGTTAGCATAGAAATATTAGACCTTAGAACGCTTGCTCCACTTGATTACACAGCCATAAAAAATGCTGTTGAAAAAACAGGTAAAATTTTATTGTTGCACGAAGACACTTTAACTGGTGGTATTGGTGGAGAAATTAGTGCGTGGATAAATGAACATTGCTTTGAAACCCTTGATGCACCTATACTTCGTTGTGCAAGCCTCGACACACCTATTCCTTTTAATATGGATTTGGAGAAGAATTTCTTAGCTAAAAGCAGACTGGGTGAATGTGTTAAAAAATTAGTCAATTATTAGAAAATGAAACAGCTATTATTAATGCTTTCTCTTGTGATATGGCAGTATAATTCTTTTGCACAGTTTGCTCAAAATCCAGTTGATAGAATAAATACATACGATAATGACGCAAGGGTTAAAGGCAATGTAAAGAGTGTTGTTATAAGGTGTAAAAAGCTATCTACCGACGAAAAATTTTTTGCCAACGCCACAGATTGGAAAATAACCACAAAAAGACACAATAAGAGTAGATCATATACCAAGGACGAGTATAGACAAGATGGAAAAATTGTCTTAATTAGCTCGTATGATTCTTTAGATATTTTACGCTTACAATCACAATATATTTATGACTCATTGAATAGACTTGTTGAAAAAAAAATGAGATATAAAAACGGCGTAATAAGAACTTTAGAAACTTATGAGTATGATATATTAAACAGGTGGGCCGCCACATATTCTTACGATAGCTCGAACAAGCCCTTTAGAAATGAGCACAGAATATACAAGGATAACGCAATAATTGTTAATTACAGTGATACATCTTTAGCAAGAACCATCTACACCAATAATAAAAATATTACTACCATAGAAACATATTTACCTAATGGACAATTATACTACAAATCAGAAGAAATTATTTCTCGAAAAGATAAAATAACTACTCAAACCCACTACAATCAGAATGGGGAAAAATGGGGAATAGGAATTTCAAAATCGAACGACAAAGAATATTACTCGAAATGGAAGGGTAATGCGAGAAGTGAATTTACTGAACAAACCATTAAAAAAAACAGCAAAGGTGATGAGGTTGAAAGAATAACTACAGGGCCATTATCGTCAAGAAATAAAAAAGAAAAAGTTACGAAAATTACAAAAGAATATATCTATGATTCTAATGGGAATTTTATTAGTGAAATTGTCTATTATAATGGTAATGCTGCTTTTGAAGTTACAAGAGAAATTGAGTATTATTAAGTGTGTTAAAAGCTAATTTATATGAACTATTCCACGATCAATTTCTCATTTATAATTGAGCTATCCTTAAAAATTATTTGCAAAAAATACATCCCATTTTTTACGTTTTGCAAATCAACTTTTGTTAGTTGATTTTGTACAGGTTGTTTTTTTATTATTCTTCCAAAGCAATCTAATAACAATATTTCTTTTGCATCTTTAGCGTTAACAGTTACAATATTCTTTGCAGGATTTGGAAATGCTGTAAAAATATTTTTACTTGTTATAACAATTGATTCAATATTGCTGAAACTGCTTTTGCCATTGCTTTCAAAGAATTGTAATCTATAATAATATTTATTAGTATTACTGTTTGCATTTGCAAACTCATCAATAAACTCATATTGATTTGTTGGTTTATTGATTTGTTGGTTTATTGGTTGCTAAAACATTGGCAATATCCACAAAATTGTTGCCATCTATACTTCGTTGGATTATGAAATTTTTAATATTGATTTCATTACTTGTTTGCCAAAATAAGTGTGGTTTATTGTTAGTGCCAATTACATTAAATGATGCAAAATGCAACGGTAGGAAACTACAATTTGTGCCAATTTTTATGGTATCAAAAAAACTTGCTTGACAGCCACTTTGTGTTGCAATAAGTAGCTGATAAGGAATGGTGGTATCATAATATGATGAATTCCAAGTAAAACTTGGGCTACTATTATTCGAGCCAGTAAATCCTAAATACCAAATCGTATGTATGATAGAATCATTGGCTGATGATAAATTATATAGAATCGTAGAAATATAGCCATTGCTATCTACAGCATTATAGCAAAATTTTGCATTGCAATTACTACCTCCAGCATTTAATGTAAGGCTGCAAGGAAGTGTGCTATCAATAATAACCAAATTATTATCCTTTGTGTAGCAGCTCAAAGAGGAGCCATATTCATAACCAATACCACACATTTTTCCTTGTTCTAAAATATCACTTATTGAACCAATGCCTTCATACAAATCCCAGTTTAGTGTGAGTGGAAAAACATATTTTCCCCGAATAATTGAGCCTAATAGATATTGTTTAATATTTGGAAAATTAATAATGGGTTTTGTGCAACCATCATTGGCATACATATTTGGAACTGGATAATTATAAGATAAATTAAAATCAAACAGTTTGATTATAGATGTATCACCAGAAAAAATAAAATAAAAACACTTGTTACTATTTTCTCTTAAAGCCCCAACATATTTATCATAAAAAGTTGCACTTGGTGTACCAAAACTTAAATGAACACTATCAACACCAACTTTAAAGAGTTTGTAATACAAGTTAGATGCAATAACTGTATCACCATTCATATAATATTTATAGTGAGACCTATATAAATTTGCCAAAGCATCATTACCGCCACTATGCATACCCCAGGCAGATGTGTGGTTTAAATAATTATAAATCTGAGTTTGAGAATTTGCACCATTTATCAATGCAAAAAATAATATAAAAGAAGTTAGTTTTTTCATCGTAAAGTAATGATGCAGGTTTTATAAATAACGCTGCATCAAGGATAGAATATTTTTCTACTTCCCACCCTTATTCAAGTTCATTTTAGCTTCAATATTTTCTTTGTATTGTTTTACTGCACGGCTTATGCAGCTTGATAATTCTTTTTGTCCAGCTTCACTATTCATATAATCTTCTTCTTCTGGGTTACTAATAAAACCTAACTCTACTAAAATGGCAGGCATTGCTACAGCTTGCAATACCCAAATACCAACTGCTCTTTGACGTGCATCTCTATTTACCCTGCCAACTTTTGTAAATTCATCTTGCACACTGAAAGCTAAGTTGCGACTGCGTTCTGCATATTGCTGCATCCTTAAAGAAATAGCTGCAACTTGTTCTGGATTATTAAAATCTTTCACTTCATTTGCCATTGCACTGTCTTCAAATAAAGACTCATTTTCTTGCAAGGCTCTGGCTTTTGAATCGTTTTTGTCAATTCCCCATATATAAGTTTCTGTTCCTTTTGCTGTGCTTGGCGAAGTCCAGGTACGATATTCAGGAACTCTTTTTGTAATCCACTTTTTGCCTTTTTTTACCCTTGTTGTTTTATGCCCAACAATTTCGCTATGCCTTGAACCAGCAGCATCATTGCAGTGTATGGCAATAAATAAATCTCCTTTAGCAGCGTTTGCTTTATCAGCCTTTATTTTTACGTGGTCAAAAACATCTGTTGTTCTTGTCATATAAACCTCCACATCGGGCATTTGTTTTTTTATCTCTGCCTCAAGTTTCAAAGAAACAGCCAATGCAATATCTTTCTCGTGAGAATATTTTCCAGAAGCACCATAATCACTGCCACCATGCCCTGCATCAATCACAATCTTTCGCACACCTTGCTTTTGCTTTGTTGGTGGAATGTCTTTTGTGCTGCTTGTAGCTGCTATTCCTAACAGTCCAATGGATAAAAATGCGAACAATATTTTCTTTGAAAAATTCATTATTATATGTTAAAAGATAAGTTTAAAAACTGCTGTAAACCTCTTGCCTATATTTTTGTGGCACATTCATTTACTTAGTGCAACTATATAACGTAAAATATACATCTGGTATTATAGCCTTGGGCTTTATTCTATTATTTGTTTTGCAAGTAACACCATCTTTTGCACAAAAAACTAATTTGAATAAAAATTTAACAAAACCGCTGCAAAATAATCCTGCTGCAAATCCTGTGTTAAAAAACGATTCTACCAATAATGAATTAGCACTTGATAACGACACATCTAACACTAAAAAAAAGACAACAAAAGTTATTGTTATTGATACATTAAAAATGTCAAAAGATTCGTTGGATGCTCCTGTAAAATACAAGGCACAAGACTCTGGAGTGCTTGTTATTTCTACAAAAGAATTTTTGTTGTATGGAAAAAGTAGCGTGCAGCAAAAGACAATGAACTTAGATGCTGGGATAATAAAATACAATGGTTCTGACCAAACAGTAAGGGCTTTTGGAGCAATGGATAGCAGTAATAATCCTTTGAATAAAGTGAAAATGCAAGATGGAACAAACACTACTTATTGCGACACTATGGATTTTAATTTTAAGAATCAAAAAGCGAGAGCTGTAAATTCTTACTACACCGAAGGAGAACTTTTTGTAAACGCCCAAGTTTTAAAGAAGATAGATTCAAATAGCTTCTATGGCTACAAAGGAAGATTCACAACTTGCAATTTAGATGTACCACATTTTGCTTTTAGAACTCGCAAAATGAAAATGATTAACAACAAAATCGCAGTGAGTGGCCCAGCATCTCCAGAGTTTGAGGGAGTGCCAATTCCCATTGGAATTCCTTTTGGAATTTATCCTTTAAGTCGTGGCAGGCATTCAGGAATTTTGGCACCACAATTTGTTACCAGTGAAGATTTTGGTATTGGCTTGCAGGGCTTAGGATATTACAAAGTACTTAGCGAAAATGCAGATGCCAAAATTCTTGCAGACTTGTATTCTTATGGTGGATATAGTATAAATCTTACATCTAAGTATATTGTGAGATATAAATATAATGGCGGTTTTAACATTAGCTTTTTAAACACCAAAGCACTTAACAGAAGCTCAACAATTAACGATGAATTTACTCAAAATAAACAATTTGAAATTGCCTGGAATCATCAAAGAGATAATAAGGCAAGACCAGGAACAAGTTTTGTAGCTAATGTAAAATTTGGCAGTACGCAGTACAACAAATATAATATTGCCAACACACTTAATAATTATAACAATAGGGTTAACTCGAGCATTGGTTATACAAAAGATTACAGGGGAAAAGCCAATCTTTCGATTAATGCAACACACGACCAAAATGCTGCTACACGACTTGTGAATGTGCAATTTCCAAACATTGCTTTTAATATTCAAACCATTTATCCATTTCAAAAAAAGGAAAGTGTAGGCAAATCAAAATGGTATGAAAATATTGGTATAGGATATAATAATAGCTTTACAAATGGTGTAAGTTTTTACGATTCTGCTGTTAGTTTCAAGCATTTAATAGATACCATTCGCTGGCACGCATCTCATCGCATACCAATAGGTTTATCCTTGCCACCATTGGGTCCTATTACCATTGGGCCTTCTATTTCTTATGGTGAAGAATGGTGGGATAGAAGTTACACAATGAATTGGAACAACGCTACAAAAAAAGTAGATACCAGCTATGGCAAAGCTTTTTTGCGTGATGTGCAAACCAGTTTTGGAATATCGCTTGCCACCAGAATTTTCGGTACTTATCTTTTTAAACACTCAAAAAGTATTAAGGCCTTAAGGCACGAAATTCGCCCAAGTGTTGGGTTTAATTACACACCTAATTTAGCTAGTAGAAACAATTTTTCTCTGCAAGTAGATTCACTTGGGCATTTTAAAAGAGTTTCAAAATTCACAGGTTCAGAAGTGTTTAGTGAAGCATCTCATGGTTCTATTTCTTTTGGGGTGAATAACTCGTTTGAATTAAAAGTAAAGAACAATAAAGACACTTCAAAAGATGCAAAAGATAGAAAAATTCGCTTATTTGATTTGAACGTTACCAGCTCCTACAACTTGGCTGTTGATAGTTTTGCATTGCAGCCTTTTGCTATATCACTAACGAGCAATCTTTTCGAAAAAATAAATATATCTGCATCTACGATACTCGACCCTTATGTGTATGATACATTAGGATTTAAGAAAAATAAATTTGCCTGGAATCAAAGTCACTTTAGCCTTGGAAGGCTTACTGTTGCTAATATTACAATGGGAACACAATTTAAAAGCAAACCAATTGATGATAAAAAAGCAAAGACTGGAAAGCTGCCCAATGACCCTTATATGACACCAGATGAGCAACAAAGGCAATTAGATTATGCAAGAACAAATCCTGCTGAATTTACCGACTTTAATATTCCTTGGACACTAACACTAAACTATTCGTTAACATTCTCAAGCGTTTTTAATACAACACAAAAAGTATTTAAAACTACCTCTACAAGTAACGTAAATTTTAATGGCGATTTTAATTTATCGCCAAAATGGAAAATGGGAGGGCAGGGAAGCTATAGTTTTACAAGTAGTAGCATTCAAAATCTTACATTTTTTCTATCAAGAGAAATGCACTGTTGGCAAATGACTATCAACGTTTCACCAGTGAATGTTTGGCGTTCATTCAGCATTACTATCAACCCAAAAAGTGGTATTCTTAGAGACTTAAAAATTAATAGAACAAGAACCTTCAATAATCAATATTAATTATCGGCTAACGTGTAGCAAATATTTTTCTTTAAAATATTCTTCATCAAAAATATCATACACACTTAACATTCTTGGGCGTGTTCTGCTTTCAGAAATTTCCTGATGCAAGTCGCCACCTTTTAAACAAATTAAGCCATTTTGAATATTTGTTTTTAATCCAGTATGCAACAAGGGCTTGCTCCAAAACCACAAATCTTTTAAAGGAGCAACTGCACGACTAATTGCAAAATCAAATTTTCTGTTTTTTATTTCTTCTGCTCTTGTGTGTTGCGTAGTAATATTTTTAATGTTAGCAGCAGCACAAACCTCATTTACTACTTTTAATTTTTTACCAATACTATCAACCAAATGAAACTCAGTTTCGGGATAAAATATTGCTAATGGAATGCCCGGAAAACCACCACCACAACCAATATCAATCACTTTTGTAACCTTTGAAAATGTTGCTACAGTTGCAATGCTTAAAGAGTGTAAAACGTGGTGTAAATAAAGTTCATCAATATCTTTTCGTGATACAACATTTATTTTCTCGTTCCATTCTTTATACAATGGCAACAACATTTCAAATTGTTGAATTTGAGCTGGAGTAAAGTCTGAAAAATATTTTAAAATAATTTGCATTGAAAAAATTTATG
>JANYEP010000082.1 GCA_025363075.1 Chitinophagaceae bacterium
AATGGAGTATGAAATTGAAGCAGAAATTTGGCATCAATTTTTGCGTCAACGTGCAACAGGAGAGGCTTACAGTAGTATTATAGCAAGTGGTGATAATGCAAGAATTTTACATTATATCAACAACAATCAAGAGTGTAAAAATGGCGATATGATATTGATGGATTTTGGTGCAAGCTATGGTGGTTATAATGCAGATTTAACAAGAACAATCCCTGTAAATGGGAAGTTTACTAAACGTCAAAAAGAAGTTTACAATGCTTGTTTGCATTTGCATAATTATGCAAAATCTATTTTGAAACCAGGTATTTCAGTAGTTGACTATACTGATAAAGTAGGAGAGGAAGCAACAAAGCAATTTATTAAAATTGGATTATTGAAGAAAGACGATATTAAAAATGAAGACAATGAAAACAGGGCTTACAGAAAATATTTGTATCACGGCATTTCACATCATTTAGGAATTGATGTTCACGATTTAGGAACAAGAACAAGTCCTTTGCAAGCAGGTATGTTGTTGACTATTGAGCCAGGTATTTACATTGAAGAAGAAAAGATGGGAATAAGAATAGAAAATAATGTGTGGCTTACAAAAACTGGTAGCATTGATTTAATGAAAAATATTCCTATTACTGTTGAAGAAATTGAGAAATTGATGAAGTAATTAATGAGTGAAATTCATTAACTGATTTTGAGTTTTTTAAAATTTGCGACTTTGCTCCTTTGCATCTTTGCGTGAAATAAATAAAATGATAAAACAAATTCCAAACATATTCACTTTACTTAACCTATTTTTTGGTTGCCTTGCAATTATTGCAATAACACAAAGTGGGTTAATTATTAGCCTCGATGACAATGCTCAACAGGTTGTTGATATTCCAGAAAAAATGTTGTGTGCGTCAATGTTTATAGGCATTGCAGCAGTTATTGATTTTTTAGATGGCTTTGTTGCAAGACTTTTAAAGGCATCAAGTGAAATGGGTAAACAACTTGATAGTTTAGCTGATGTTGTAAGTTTTGGTGTTGCTCCTTCAATGATTATTTACCAGTTTTTAAGATTGTGTTATGCACAAGAAGTTGGAGGATTGGAAGTAAATACTATATGGCTTTCACTATCATTTATTGTTGCTTGTGCAGGAGCTTACAGGCTTGCAAGATTCAATATTGATACCTCACAAAGCAAAGGTTTTAAAGGTGTGCCTATTCCTGCTGCTGGATTATTGATTGCAGCATTTCCACTAATTTATCTCAATAATCATTCAACTTTTGTTTACAATTTATTGTTGAATAAATGGTTTTGGTATGCAGTTATATTAGTTGTTAGTTATTTAATGGTTTCTACTTTGCCAATGCTTGCATTAAAATTTAAAGGTGTTACTTTTAAAAAGTTATTACCTTTCATTATAGTGCTTGTTGCAAGTGTTGTTACTGCATTATTCTTAGGCTGGGTTGCAGTACCAGTAGGCTTTTTAGTGTATGTGGTAGTGAGTTTAGTGTTTAATAAAAAGGATTAAAATACTCTTCGAATTTGTATCTATAAAATCATTCAATCATTCAATGCTATACCTCGTTCCCACACCCATTGGCAATTTAAAAGACATCACATTGCGAAGCATAGAAATTTTGCAAAGCGTTGATGTAATTTTATGTGAGGATACAAGAACATCGTCTAAGTTATTACAGCACTATAATATTTCAAAACCAACATCACCTTATCATCAGCATAACGAGCATAAAATAGTTGAACACCTTACATCTCAAATGCTGGCTGGTAAAAACTTTGCACTCATTACAGATGCTGGCACACCTGCCATCAGCGACCCTGCTTTTTTATTGGTTAGAGAATGTATTAAACAAAACATTAAGGTAGAGTGTTTGCCTGGTGCAACTGCATTTGTACCTGCATTGGTAAATAGTGGACTAACCACAAACCGTTTTACATTTGAAGGGTTTATTCCTATTAAAAAAGGAAGACAAACATTGTTGAAAGAACTTGCAACAGAAGAACGCACAATGATTTTTTATGAAAGCCCTTATAGGGTTGTAAAAACTTTAGAAAATTTTGCTGAATATTTTGGAGCAGAAAGGCAATGTTGCGTTAGCAGGGAATTAACTAAAATGTTTGAAGAAAATAAACGTGGTTCTTTAATTGAAGTAGCAGCGTATTTTAAAACCCACACATTAAAAGGCGAGGTTGTAATTGTTGTTGCAGGATTAAATTCTTAAGCTATTTGCCATTGTATTCAATTATCACCTTTGCATTTTTTTGCTCGTCAGAGGTTAAGAAAACCTCCTTTCTTTTTCTTCCATAATTAATGACCATTAAAGCAGTATTTGGAGGAATATCACCTAAATTTTCTGCAACTGTAATTAGTTCGTAAAAAGTATTCACTTCATCAAACTTTAATTTTACAACAATTGGCACAGTACTCAACCTGCCGTGATTAACTATTAATTTATTGTCTTTATAAACAGAAATTGTGTCGTTATCAATTTCTCCATTATCATAAAATTCAATAGTTACGTCTTTATTATCAACAAGAACTTTCTCGACAAATTTATTTTCTCTTTCTGTTAAAACATCATCTGTTGGCGGAGCAATTTTCTTCGTTTTTGGTAGTTCAATAATTGGTTCTTTAGGTGGTTCAACTTTAGAAACTACAGAATCAATTTTTGGCGTAACCTCATTCTTCACCACATTGTTTTTTGCATTTGGTCTAACTATTTTTTTATGTGTGACACTTGATTTATTAGGCACTTTAGCAATTGGTTTTGTAATGGAGTTTGTTTTCACTAAAGGCTTTGTAGTATTGGTTTTTGTAACATTTTTTAATGTGGTTGTACTATTTGGGTTAGCTGGAGTTAATGGCTTTTTTACTGCATTTAATTTATTTTGCTCAGCAAGTCTTTCGGCTTCAAAATTTTTACCAGATGGAAGTTTCCTTGGGACATTTGTTTTGGCAATTGGCCTTAAAAAATCTTCTCTTTCAAAATCGCTTTCTTCCGCTTTTTCAAGATATACTATGCCACCACCACAATCACTTTTATCTTTTGTTTTTACACTGCTAAAAGTGCCAATCAAGGTTTCAACTTTTCCATTTTTTTTATAATCCAAATAACAAGTCATCAAGCAAGGATCAGTTTTGCCACTTGCCTTCATATCTACCAAAATTGTTTCCTTAATAGTTAGGGTTTTTGTGTTTTTATTCCACCTTCCTTTTAATGATGCTTTACCATAAAATACAGTTGTGAGATAAGAGTAAGTAACACCTTCAACGGCACCATCTTTTTTATCATTAATTTGAACCTCGTATTTATAAGTGGAAGAATTGAATTTACCATAAACAGGGTCAAGACTGTTTTGCTCGAATGTACCACGCCAAATGCCAGTAATATTTTGAGCATTTAAAGCAAAAGATGATAATAATATAAACGATAAAATATAAATCAATCTCATAGTGCAAAAATAATATTCTGTAAAAATATCACTTTAAAAAAAATGTTAAATTTAGTTGCAAGTTTTAAAGAGAGTCTGTTATAGACAGTATTAAAAAAAATTACAGCCAAGTATTTTCATTATTTTTCATTTTTAATAAGACTGCTTGGTAGTTCTGTTTTTCCTTTCCACTTGAAAGTTCAATAGCTTTAGTTTCATATTTTATAGCTGCCCTTTTATTGCCTAATTTATATTGCAAATTTGCATAAGTATCAAGATAATAATGATTTTTTGATTTAGACAACTTAACCTTGCCCCACTTTAAAGTTCGGTTTAATAAATGCACATCACCTGAATTTTTAAAAACCTCCCAAGTATAATCGTTGATTTTATCTGAATCTTCTTCAAACCCTTTGTAATTGTTGATATAATTGTTTAAACTAACTAAAAAATTCTTCCAATCTTTTTCTCTATACAAATATTCACAAGAACTTTTGCTTATAACTATTGAATCGTATTCTTTGAAAGAAGAAAACTTATTTGAGTATTCTTTTTTTGCTTTTTCTAAGAGAATACTTGATTGTATTTTCCTAAGAGGAAAACCTATCAAGTAAGAAAATTCTTCGCATTGTATTTCAACAATTCTTCTATCCACTTTTTCCTTTCCTAAAAGCTTGTACCATTTCTTTCTATTTTGAAAAAGATTATCAAAACAAAGATGGTGCGACCAAAATAAACCACTTTCAGCAAACTCATAGATTACTCCTCCATTCTCTTTTGTAAACAATTTTCCATTTGGATATGATTCTATAAAAGATTTCAAAATACCAATACAATCTTCATTCGCACCTCTTGCAGCATAACAAAGTCTTCTTACAAATTCTGGTTCTCTATTTCCTTTTTTATACTTATCTAAAAGTGGGTAATATAATCCTTCACCTTTCAAAGCTCTTTGTAACGACTGTAAAAGGAAATTAGAATCTGAGAAAGAGAAAGTGAATTTATAAATAGGGGTTCCATTTTTATCAATGATAATATGGGTCTGCCAATGATTCAAATTACACATTCGCTTTAATGAATCTACAAAATCTTTGTTCAGTTTAGTGTATATATACTCACTTGGGTAGTAGTCTTTATTTTTTATATTTATTGATATGAAATTTGAGTCAAGAAAACTTGCAACTTCTTTTGAAAAAAATATTTTTTCATAGTCTGAACCAATGGAACTATTGTTTAAATCGACCCAGTGTATATAAATATGCTTATCCTTTTTTTGTGCCTCTGCGATTAAGCTCTTCCAATCAGATACAGAATCTTTAAACATTTCACTTAAACGCTTGTTAATACGATTGGTAAAGTCGCTTCTTTGTGAGAAAGAAGTTGAAGTGATAATTAAAAGTAGAATAGAAATAATAAATCGCATAAATATGGAATTGTCTAACTCTGATGTTTATTAACTTTGAATTACATAACACTAAGAATATTGTAATAGAGACTAATAAACTAAATCCTCATAAGCTGCTTGTAGCTCGTTATACGAATGATTATCTTTTGCTTGCTTGGCTTCTATCATTCCTTTTTCGTAGTAATTAATAGCTAAATCTTTTTCACCAGTTCGTTCCAATAATTTTGCTAAATGGTAGTAAGAGCCAATGTAATTAGGGCTTTCAGTTAATATATCTATAAACAATTGTTTTGCAGAAACATCATTTCCAATTTTTATATACTCTAAAGCAAGGGCGTGCCGTAGAAAATTATCTGTAGGATTTGACTTTAAAAATTCTAATATTTTGTTGATTCTTTCCATTAAAAATTACATTAAAAAATAGCCAAATTGGATTAAGAAAAGAACCAGATTGAATACAAATAAATATTTTGGCAATAAATTTCGATATTCTGAAAAAAAGCAAACAAAACTTGCTATTATCACCAAAGCATTAAATAAAAAACCAATATATCCAAGCAAAACAATTAACCAGATGTAAGATTGATAATCTTCTACACCATCAATGGTTTTTAAAACAAATGTTGAGAGATAACAGAGATTGCATATAAAAGCAACTTTATGTAAAAAGGAAAGCAACTTCATAAAAAATATTTGCGTCAAATATCATTAATTTGCTGCAATATAAATTTGATATGAAAAAAATTGACTGGAAAAAAGTTCTTCCACACATTATTGCTGTTGCTATTTTTTTAATTGTTGCCATTATTTATTGCAAACCATCACTCGATGGAAAAGTGTTGCAACAAAGCGATACCACACAATGGAAATCAATGGCACAAAGTTCTTTTAAATTTAAAGAACAACACGGTCATTATCCATTATGGATAAATAGTATGTTTTGTGGAATGCCAGCTTATCAAATTGCTATGGATGGAGATGGTAAATTTGAATTTGTTTCTCTTGAACCTATTAGTAAATTGTTAAGTTTAGGACTATCTAAACCTGCGAGTTTCTTTTTTTTAGCGTGTATTTGTTTCTATTTTTTAGCACTCATACTTCGCTGCAATCCTTATGTAGCAATGGGTACAGCACTTTCTTATGCTTACTGCACATATAATCCAATTATCATTGTTGCAGGACACGAAACCAAAATGCTTGCTATTGCTTATATGCCAGCACTCATTGGTTCAATATTATTATTGTTCGATAAAAAATATATTCTTGGTACAGCTTTAACTGCATTGTTTGCTACATTTCTTATTGGTGCAAATCACTTGCAAATCACTTACTACACAGTTATCATTATTGCGTTTATGAGTATTTGGTTTGTGGTAACTTCTATTAAAGCAAAAGATTTTAAGCATTTATTTATTGTTGGCTTATTGGCTATTGGAGCAGCAGGTTTAGGTGCTGGTGTAAATTTTATGACACTTAGAACCACTAGTGAATATGGACAATTGTCTATTCGTGGTGGAAGTATTTTAGCAGGCGAAGCTGGAGTTAAAAGTGAAAAAGTTGGCAAGAGTGGATTAAATAAAGATTATGCTTTTAGCTATAGTTTGTATAAAACAGAGCCTTTGGCAATGTTGATTCCACACATTTATGGGGGTAGTAGTAGTGAGTTGCCTGCAGAAGAAGAAAAATCTAAAGCAATTCCAAAATTACAAGAAGGTTTTCAAGAAATGGCACAGGGGTTATCTAAATTGATGCCTGCACAACAGGCACAGCAACAAGCACAAGAAATTGCACAAACTGAACAAAGGTTTTTAGGTGCTTATTGGGGAGGCATTGATGAGGGAACTGCCGGACCTTCCTACACAGGTGCAATCATTTGTTTTTTAGCATTAATAGGTTTTGTGGTTTTGGATAACAAATATAAATGGTGGATTTTAAGTTGTGGAATTTTTGCTTTAATGCTAAGTTGGGGCAAATATTTTGATGGCTTCAATACACTTATGCTAAACCATTTGCCAGCTTACGATAAATTTAGAGCTCCAAGTATGATATTGGTTTTATTGAGCTTTTTAGTGTGTATGATGGCTGCATTAAGCTTGCAAAAAATTGTTGAAGAAGAAGATAAAGACACGCTTTGGAACAAGTATAAAAAGGGCTTATATGTTGTAGGTGGAGTTTTAGTGTTGGCATTGTTGGTTTACGTAAGTGCCGATTTCAATAGCATTGCAAGCAAAGCATTTTTAAAACAAATTAATAGTATTCAAGATGCACAACAAAAAGATGTGATACTCAGCTCGGTAAAATCATTTTTAAATGCACTTAAAGAGGATAGAAAGGATTTGTTTTTATATGACTTTGGTAGAACCTTACTTTTCATTGTAGCAGCAGCAGTTGTGTTGTGGTTGCATATCAAGAAAAAAGTATCCTCATTAATTGCAGTTGCTGTGGTTTGTGTGCTTGCTTTTATTGATATAATTACTGTTGATGTAAAATATTTGAACCACGAAAAATTTCAAGATGCAGCAGAATATGCAGACAATAGTTTTAAAGAAACACCTCTTGAAGCACAGTTGTTAAATGATAAATCAAACTTTAGAGTGTTTAATACCACTCAAGGCATTCAAGGTGCTTTTAATGGCGATGCAAGAACAGCTTATTACCTTAATTCAATAGGAGGTTATCATCCAGCCAAGTTAAGCATTTTTCAAGATTTGATGGAAAGACAGTTATACAATTTCCCCAATTGTATGCCTGTTATTAATATGTTAAATACAAAATATATCATTCAACAAAATCCGCAAAATGGACAACCTGTTGCAATACCAAATCCTGATGCTTTAGGTAATTGCTGGTTTGTAAAAGCTGTTGCATTTAAGAAAACACCTTTGGAGGTAATGAATAGTTTAACCAACCTTAATACTAAAGATTCTGCTGTGATTGAAGAAGCTGATAAGGCATTGGTAAAATATGATGATGCAATGGATAGCACTGCTATTATCTCATTGGTCAAAAATGAAAATGATCTGGTTAAATATACTTCAAAAGCAGCAACAGCAAGGTTTGCAGTATTTAGTGAAGTATATTATAATGCTGGTTGGAAAGCTTATATTGATGAAAAAGAAACACCAATTGTAAAAACAAACTATGTGTTACGTGGCTTAAGTGTGCCTGCTGGTGAGCATAAAATCAGGTTTGAATTTAAGCCTTCATCTTATTTCACTTCCTTAAAAATTGGTGTTGCAGCTTCTGCATTAATTTGGCTTTTGCTTTTTGTTTCAGCATTTTTATTGTTCAAACAAACAAGGAAGAAGTAAATAGTTTTTAAAATATTAGTTAAAGCTGTTGGTTTACACCCAGCAGCTTTTTTGTTTAGTGTTAAAATGTTAAATTATCCTAATTTTTTACTAATAAAAATCTATCCTATACATTTGCAATGGTTTATTTATGCAAGCAACAACACTATATATTAAAAATTTTTTATTGCTCATTATTTCTGTGCAAATACTTAATTCAGGCTTGTTTGCACAAGATTTTCCAACTAAATCCAAAGACCAGAATGTTGTTAGTTCTGTTACAGAATACATTGCTGAAGTATTGTTGAATCGAGCAGATTTTTTTCCAGAACATTTAAAAAAATCTAACCCAACACATCATAAGAATCCACATTCGTTGCTACATAAAGTGCAACAATATAATTTGATAAAGCACAATGTTTCAAATGTTTGTTTTGTATTTAAAGAAGAAAAAAAAGCTGCTGAATACAACTCAATAAACAATACTTTTTTCCAAAGTATCATTTTCGATATTATACCACCTCCACCAAAGGCATAGCATACCTCTAACTTTCGCTTGCCATATAATTTTTATTTTATTTGTATTTCAATTTATTAATGTAGCCCAACAAATTTGTTAGCTGCATATAATACGATTACACACTATTAAACTAAAAATGTTTAGTTCTCTTTAATATAATTTTCATTCAATATGTATAAAAAAATTTTAACAATCAGCCTTTTTGCTTTAGCAAGTTTAACAGCCTGTAAAGCTAAAAAAGAAGAAGAAAAAGAAGTTGCAGGAAAGTATACTGTTACAAGCCCAATTGCAATGGATACAACTGTTACAAAGGATTATATAGCTCAAATACAGTCTATACAAAACATAGAAATTAGGGCTCAGGTAAAAGGGTATTTAGAAGATATTAATGTTGATGAAGGACGATATGTAAGTGCGGGTCAAGTGTTGTTTAACATTATGCCAAAAATGTATGAGGCAGAAATGTTAAAGCAGAAAGCTGAAATGAAAACAGCTGAAATTGAATTAGCAAATACTAAAAATTTAGTTGATAAAAATATTGTTTCAAAAGCTGAATTAGCAGTTGCACAAGCAAAACTTGAACAACAAAAAGCTGAACTGTCAAAAGCAGAATTAGACCTATCATTCACCAAGATAAAAGCTCCTTATGATGGCATTATTGATAGGATAAAATTTAAAAAAGGTAGTTTGATTGATGAAGGTGGTTTACTTACAACTTTATCTAATAACAAAGATGTATTTGCATACTTTAATCTATCTGAAACTGAATATTTAGATTTCAAAAATCATAAAAATGATGAACACCAAAAAGTAAGTTTAATACTTGCAAATGGTGACATACACAAGTATAAAGGCGAGGTTGAAACTATTGAGGGTGAGTTTGACAATGAAACTGGAAATATTGCTTTTCGTGCCAAATTCCCTAATCCAGAATTATTATTAAAGCACGGCGAAACTGGAAAAGTTAGAATGACATTGCCATTGAAAAATGCTTTAATCATCCCTCAAAAATGTACTTATGAATTGCAAGATAAAATTTACGTTTATGTGTTGGATAAAGACAATAAACTTAAAGCAAGAAACATTGTTATCAAACAAAAATTATCTAATTTATATATCATAGAATCTGGTTTAAATGAAACTGATAAAATTTTGTTAGATGGATTGCAAACTGCGAAAGAAGATGAAAAAATTGAAGCTGAATTTGTGCCTGCAAAAGAGGTGATAGCTAATCTTCAGTTAATAAAATAAATTAAAATCACCACATAGGCACATAGAACACAAAGGTTTTTTTCTATGTTCCTATGTGGTAAAAAAATAACCAATGTTTAGTAAATTTATACAACGACCTGTGTTATCAATAGTCGTTTCATTAATCATAGTTTTTTTAGGTTTTTTGGCATTATTAAAATTGCCTGTAACCCAGTTTCCATCTATATCCCCACCCAAAGTAAATATCAATGCAGAATATCCAGGTGCTAATGGAGAGTTGATGATTAAATCTGTTGTTATACCATTGGAACGTGCATTGAATGGTATTCCTGGTATAAAGTATATTGATAGTGATGCAGGTAATGATGGCACTGCAACCATTACAGTTGTTTTTGAGTTAGGTACAGACCCAAATATTGCATCTGTGCAAGTACAAAATAGGGTAGCTGCTGTAGTAAATAAATTGCCACCCATTGTTGTAAGGGAAGGTGTGAAGATTACACGTGAAGAATCGAATATGCTAATGTATATTAACCTATACAGCGACGACCCTTCTTTAGATGTAAACTTTCTATTCAATTTTGCCGATATTAATTTACTTACAGAGTTAAAGAAGATTGATGGTGTTGGCTTTGCCGATGTATTGGGTAATAGAGAATATTCTATGCGTATCTGGTTAAAACCTGATAGAATGTTTGCTTATAAAGTTTCTCCAGATGAAGTAATGAAAGCTTTAGGCGAACAAAGTTTAGAAGCATCTCCAGGAAGATTAGGCGAAAGTTCTGGCAAGCAATCTCAGGCATTTGAATATGTTTTAAAATACTCTGGAAGATTTACTAAGAAAGAAGATTATGAAAACATTATTATAAAAAGCGATGTTGGTGGGCAATTGTTACGTCTTAAAGATATTGCTACCATTGAGTTTGGTAATGCTTACTACGATTTGTATTCTAAGCTTAATGGCAAGTCATCTGCTGCTATTGTTATTAAACAATCTTATGGAAGTAATGCAAGCGAGGTAATTAAGCATATCAAAGAAAAATTGGAAGAAATTAAAAAGAATTCTTTTCCTAAAGGGATGAATTATCAGATTGGTTATGATGTTTCTACTTTTCTGGATGCATCAATTGAAAAAGTTGTACATACTTTACTTGAGGCTTTTTTATTGGTTTCACTTGTAGTATTTCTTTTCCTTGCTGATTGGCGTTCTACTTTAATTCCTGCTATTGCAGTACCAGTTTCTTTAATTGGAACCTTCTTTTTTATGCAGTTGTTTGGTATCTCCTTAAACCTTATTACCCTGTTTGCATTAGTATTAGCAATTGGTATTGTAGTAGATGATGCCATTGTTGTGGTAGAGGCTGTTCACGCTAAAATGGAGCAGTTTAATTGCAGTCCATTA
>JANYEP010000085.1 GCA_025363075.1 Chitinophagaceae bacterium
TTGAGTTAGCAAAAGCAAATGACAAAATAATGGGCGTTACACCTGCTATGCCAAGTGGATGCTCCTTAAAATATATGATGGCTGAAATGCCCAATCGTGCTTTTGATGTAGGTATTTGTGAGCAACACGCTGCAACGTTAAGTGCAGGTTTGGCAACACAAGGTTTGAGAGTTTTCTGCAATATTTATTCATCATTTATGCAGCGTGCATTTGATCAAGTGGTGCACGATATTGCCATTCAAAAATTGCCTGTAACACTTTGTTTAGACAGAGCAGGATTAGTAGGTGAAGATGGGCCAACACACCACGGCTGTTATGATGTGCCATATTTCAGGTGTATTCCAAATATGATTATTTCGGCTCCAATGAATGAAAAAGAGTTGAGGAATTTGATGTATACTTCTCAACTTGAAACTACTAAATATCCTTTTGTTATTCGTTATCCAAGAGGCGAAGGAGTGATGGCAGATTTGCAAAAAGAAACTATGGCAACTAAATACCCTTTTGAAGAAATACAAATAGGTAAAGGAAGAAAGTTGAAAGATGGTGAAAGTATTGCTGTACTTAGTTTTGGGCATCCAGGAAATTTTGCACAAACTGCCATTAGAGAACTAAGAACTGAAGGTTTAAATCCAGCACATTACGATATGCGTTTTGCAAAACCAATTGATGAGGAAATGTTGCACGAAGTATTTGCAAAATACAATAAAATTATTACCATTGAAGATGGAACAACCATTGGTGGTTTTGGTAGTGCAGTAGTAGAATTTATGGCACAACACAACTATACAGCACAGGTTAAAATGCTTGGCATTCCTGATAGATTGGTTGAACACGGCAGCTTAAAAGAGTTGCACAGAGAATGTAATTACGATGCACAAGCCATTGTTGAAACGGTGAGAGGAATGATGAGCGATAAAGTGAGGGTAAGTGTGATAGGATAGAGAAAAAATAATTTTAAGCCATAGTAATATGAAAAAAAATATTGTTTTTGTTAAAATATTGCTGGTGCCTTTTATAGCATTTTCCTTGTTATGTTGTAATAAACAAAATTCTCAAATACCTGTGAATACTATACTTTGGAACAAATCTTTAGATTCTATTAAATATTTTATAAATGGAAATTGGAAGTTAGCTATTATTCAAGGTGGTTGGTCTGGCATAAACCATATCAATAATGAATATTGGAAATTTACTTCTGATAATAGATTAATTGTAATGGCTAATAATTCCTTGAAAGAAAATGATAGCTGCACCTGGCAAAAAGGAAATTTTTTATCTTCTACAACGGATTCAACACAGCTTTTAGTTTTAAATACTACCCAATATATCAATAATCCATTGATAATTTATGCCATTAGAAACGACACTTTAGCCCTTGGATGTAATTGTATAGATGGAGATAATTTTTATTTAATAAGACAGTAATTCTCCCAACTAACACTCTAAAAATTTCTGCCATTCGTGGCAAACAAAAATAATATATGATACAAACAGCAGAACGCGTAAGCCACAGAGATATGAGTGATAATTATGTTTATCAACGCTCTATTCTGGCTTATTTAGAAACAGCAAAATTAATTAGTGGTAAAGTGCTTGAAATAGGCACAGGCAGTGGATATGGCATAAGTATTGTATCGCCAAAGGCAGAGAAATTTGTTACCATAGATAAGTTTGCCGACCCTAAAGTTAAAGAAGAAAATGCACATTTAACTAATGTTGAATTTGTGCAAATGACCATTCCTCCTCTTGCTGGCATTGCAGATAATTCTTTTGATTTTGTAATTTCTTTTCAAGTGATTGAACATATTCAAAACGATGCAGCATATGTGAAAGAAATAGCAAGGGTTTTAAAACCAGGAGGAAAATTTATTTTAACTACACCTAATAAACCAATGAGTTTATCTCGTAATCCTTGGCATATTCGTGAGTATAAAGTTGAAGAGCTAAAAGCACTATTACTAAAGAGTTTCAAGAGTGTTGAAACCAATGGAACTTATGGCAACGAAAAAGTAATGGAATATTATAACAAGAATAAAGAGAGTGTTAATCGTATTATGAAATATGATATTTTCAATCTTCAATACAATTTACCAGCTTGGGTTTTGCAAGTTCCATTTGATATTATGAACAGAAGAAACAGAAGAAAAATGTTGACTGCTGATAATACTTTAGTTGCTTCAATTCATCACTCAGATTTCTATGTTGCACCTGCAAAAGATGATTGTTTGGATTTATTTTATATAGCAGAGAAGTAAAGAATAATGTCAAAAAAAGCTACAAATTCATTTAAAAATTTGTAGCTTTTTTTATTGTTTCTGCAACTTGTTTTTTTGAGTTATTTTACTATTCTTCCCTCCAAAGTTTTATCTTCTACTTTATATTTTTTTATGAATTTACTTTTGATAAGAATTCCTGCTTCAGACCCCTCTTGTTGAATTTTGTATTCTTTTCCATCATAGGTAACAATACCCTCTGAACCAATCCAGTTATTTGCAAGTACTCTGTAAGGATCGTTTGTCTTGGCGAATTTTGTTTTACCAAACGTTATAAAGTTCGCATCAATTGCTTCAAATGAAATACCTACAACATTATTTTTTTCTAACACACAAATACCTGGTGTATTTTTTTTGATGGTAACTATGTTAATGGTTCTACCATTTTCAATAGTTACTTTTCCTGAGGCAACTTTTGTTTCACCTGTTGATAATTCACGCCTTAAAACAATATCCCTATCAACATAAAATTGCACTTTCTTAAGGTTCTGATTTCCTTTTTCAATGTAGTTTCTTATAGAAGGTGTGAAGTAGATTTTAGAGCTGCTGCAAGCTGCAAGTATTAACACGATGCTTGTATATGCTATTATTTTTTTCATACTATTTTTTATTTAACAATTAATTTATCGTCTTGATGAGCGACCACCACCTTCATTTTTTCCTCCACTATTTCCATTACCATTTTTTGCACCACCACCATTTACTGAATTACTGTTTCCTCTGTTCTCATTCCCTTTAAAAGTTTGAAAGTTTTGAGAACGTTCTTGCCCACGTTCAATTCTATGTTGTTGTTGCTCCAAATTTTGAGATGTTCTAGGGCTTGTTGGATTTGTTGGATTGGTAATTGGTTTCCATTGTTTATTGTCATTTTGCATCCAATTGCCATTCTCATTCTTTTTGAAAACATTGCCTTCCTGATCTGCTAATATTTTATTGTTACGAGGATTATTTTGTTGTGCTGTAGGTGCTGGTTTAATACCTCCTTGTTGTGGCGTGTTAAAATGATTGTTATTCAGGTTACTATTATTTCTTCCTCCACCATAAGTAGATGCTGTATTTATTCGAGGAGGTACATTTTTGTTGGTAGTAACTACATCTTTTCTAAAATTATAAATATTGTTTGTGTAGTTTTTATTGATAGTTATAGACCTTCCTCCCATATGTGGTCTGTTAATATTTGCAGCCCTGCCATACAAACCATATCCATAGGCATTTCTACCCCAATAAGAAGGATGATAACAAGATGGACCCCACCAACCACCATAATATCCACGATTCCAATAGCTTCTTCCAAAGCCAACATTGAACCATCCAAAACTATAATCATAGCCAAGACTCCAGCCATACCAAGGATTATATCTCATACCAAAACCCCATGTGTATGCACGTGGATAATAATAATGACCACGCCAAGGATTGTAATAATATCCAGTGCCATAAACAACCCTTCCACCATAAATATAATTGTTTAAATATCCAGATGTATAACCCATATAAACATACTGTGGATTTACATCATATATATAAACATATTTTACTTGATATAATTGGTTTGTAGGAGGAATTAGTTCAACTTCTTCTGGGCGTTGTGTGCAAACTTCCCAAGGTCCAGATGCACTAAAAGATTGAAACCAAACACCATTTTCCACACAATAAAACATTCCACGATATTTAAGAATAGAACTGTTTGTATTAGTTGCATACTGCATAGATGTTCCTTCAATATCTTTAAATTGAGGGTCGCCATCGTAAGTAACATTTGCCTTTGCATTAGCCCTGTCAACCTTTGCAATTTGTGGTATCTGAGCATCAATCACTGCATCTCTTGCAGCATCTGTTCCTGGTACACTTGCAAGTACATTATCTTTTGTTGTTCCTTCAGGAATTGAGGCAAAATCTTTTGGTAAAGATGTAGCTTCTACATATTGCCAATCTTGGTTTAAGCTGTTTGCCTTGTACCATCTTCCAGAAATTAAAAGGTAATATTCTTTAGTGCTATTATCAATAAATAAATCGTTGCTACTATTTTTTGCATACATTAAATTGGTATTGTCAACAGGTGCAAAATCAGGCTCACCATTGGTTTGAACTAATTCTGCCGGGCTTGTGCTTACAATAATATTTACAGTCGAACCACTATTTGTAACAGAAGCATCATCTTTAGATGTGTAGCCTGCATCATCAGTAGCAACATTTGAATTAATGCTTGCCTGCACTTTATTTAATGCTGATGGCAAATTGTTTGCAAGCTGATAATTGCCAGTTACGCTATTGGCAACATACCATTGTTTATTGCCATATAAATAATACTGATTACCTAATGCAACAATTGTAAAAGGAGTGTTTACAACAGCTTGTAAACCCCAGTCGTTATTAAGTTGTAGCTGTGGCGTACCATCTATTAAAACCAAAATACTTGGCTTATTAGTGTAAATAACTTTTGGTGCTTGATTGTTTAATTTTTGGGATAATTTTTTCTCCTCAGAATAATTTTCCAATGAAGAAGAAACATAGTCTTGCGATAATGTAAAACCAGATGATGGAATATTTTTTTCTAAAGTAGTTTTAAGATATGCTAAATGATTTGCATCACTATCTGACGGTAATTTCAAATTAGGAACCTTAACAGAAAGAATTTCTATAGTTCTATTATCTCTGTTTGTTTGCACAGTTGCTATTGACCAAAATGTTCCAAATTGTGGTTCGCCATCACTTGTATTTTGAAATGAAAATGGCGAACGGAACTTTAAGTTGTTGCCAGTAAAAGATTCTGGCTGTGGCTGATAAATTTTTATAATAGAGCCATCAGAAGCAGTAATGATTTTAGGGAAACTTTCTTGTGCTTTTGTATAAAAAGCGAAACTAACAAGAGCTACTAAAACAAGAAAAATTTTGTTGAGCGATTTCATAAAAATAGTATTAATGGTTATTGAGATGTTTTATATTAGCAATAGTTTAGCCAAAATATTTAAACATTAACATTTAAGAAAATTTTAACATTTCACTTTCTATTTAACTATGAAAATGTCAATTTAAATTTTTTGTTGCCATTAAACTTTTTGAACTTAATTACTATCTATTGTTCATTAATTCACATTTAAAATTAAAAAAAATGAAAAAAGTATTTTTCTTTTTAGTGGCTGCAAGCATTGGATTTGCCGCCTCTGCACAAACTGCTCCTGCACAAAAAATAGCAGATATGAAAGATTTAAGAAAAGACATTAGAGAAAAAAGAAAGGACAAAAAGGAGCTGAAAAAAGACCTTGCAACAGGAAATGTTGCAGGTGCAAAAAATGAGAAAGCAGAAATTAAAGCTGAAAACAAAGACATTAAACAAGGTGCTGTAAAACTAAAACAAGAGGGCGTTAAACACCCAATTAGAAGAGCAGAAAGACAAATTAAAAGGCACGGTTAAGTCGGATTAGTTTTAAAATAAGAGAGGCGTTCAAATTTTGAACGCCTCTCTTATTTTACTGAAATATGGTTCTTACAATTTCTTAATTAATTCCTTTGCAGAACGAACATAATCATCGTTCTTTTGCTTGGTAGCTTCTTCTATACATTTTTCTGCACTTGCTTTTGCAGATGCTTTATCTCCTAAATCTCTTTCAATTTTTGCCTTCATTAAATACATCCAAAACTTATCAGATTTTTCACCAATTGCTTTAGTAACATTTGTTAAAGCCTTTGGCAAATCTTTATCCATTTCGTAGTAAAAATTTGCAGCAGAAAAATAAGTGTTGCTTGTTACGTTATCTCCAGACAATGCTTTTTCAACCTGAGCTCTTACTTTATCATTAACTTTTGTAGTAAAAGGAATAGAAACATAAGTTTTGCCCCACATTAAATGTAGTTCGCAACTTTCAGCTTTTACATTGGCAAATTGCATTGAAAATGTTTCTACATTTTCTTTCATTTTTCCAGCAGGAACAGTAACTCTAAAAACATCACTTGCTTCAATATATTCTGAACCCCAATTTTTTGCACCTTTATTAATAATCACAGTCCATTCGCTTTTTCCAGGAATGGTATAAATGGCGTATATGCCAGTGTCAATAGACTTTCCAGCAATTTCAACTGGTTCTGTTATTTTAATTCTCGTAGCACTATTAGCACCTGTTCTCCATACTTTTCCAAGAGGTGCGAGTTCGCTTGTTTCTTTAAAAACCTGGCGACCTTTAATGTTAGGACGAGAGTAAGTAAGCTCTAATTTTCCCAAACCAAAATCTTGCGAAATTGTTTGTGTAGAACTTGGTGCAGGCATTTTAATTTGAGCAAAAGTTGCAATGCTTGACAAAAGCATTAACGATAAAATGATTTTTTTCATATTGTTTATTATTTGCACAAACATAGCAATATGAAAAATATTTCTGTGTACGATTTGAGGAATGGTTATTCTACTTTGCTGTTTCCTTTTTCAATTTCAATCTTAGTAACTTTTTTACCATCTTCTTTTTCGGTTGTTGTTATAACAATCATTGAAGCAGCACTTTTGCTGGTTGCAGGCACAAAAAATCTTTGCACTGTTGTGGTTGGATGATTGTTTATTGCTGGAGTAACAACGATATTATTAGTGTTGAGAGAATCAACAATTATTTCGTCTTTATTTGTTGCAACAACATTTTTAGGTTCGCTCAAATCGTTATCTGTGGCCAGTTTGCCAATCATTGTAAAACCTTGTTTAATGATTTCTCTATTTGCTTTTAAAGCATCATTAGACTCAGAAACTTTCGCTATTTTTTTTTTACTAATCGCAAGATGTTTTACCTTTTTTGGGGCAGCTAATTTCTCTACATAAATATCGTTACTTTTATAACTTAGTGCAATTGGTTGTGTCTTAGCAAAATTGTTTTCAATAGTAGGAATGCTATCAGTAATTACTTTTTTTACATTAACATTTATAAATCCAATTAATATAAAAAGCAGTGAGCCAAACAAAAATGAAAATGCCATTTGCTTGTTAAAAAATATTTTTTCTCTGTTCTCTGTTTCTATTTTCAGTATTCTTTTAATGCGATATTTTAATTCTTTTTCGTTCTCGTTTACAGCAGTCATTGTTCCAAATAAATGTTGCGTTTGTAATTGAAACTTCGCAACGTTTAGTAAAGCTTCTGCGTACAAACTATTTGAATATTCTTGCTCCAAAACTGCATCATCGCAACTTAGTTCTCTTTGCTTGTTAATTAAGCAACCAATGTATTTTGAAAATGGATTAAAAAACATTACTGCATCAACAAACAGTAATAGCAAATTAATAACATAGTCATTACGTTTAATGTGTGCAAGTTCGTGCAGCAAAATAGCTTCAAGTTGCTGAACAGTTAACTGATTAATTGCAGCAATTGGAATTAATATAATAGGCTTTAAAAACCCTATGGTTAATGGTGTTGCAATGCTTTTTGATATTTTTATTTGAACATTTTTTTTGATGCCAACTTTGTTTGCAGTAGCGTTTACAAACTCTTGCCACTTGTTTGATATTGGTAGTAATTTTTCGTTTCTAACGTCATTTAAACTGTGCAACTGAATGAAGAATTTTGCAATAAAAACAAAAGCAAAAAACATATATATAACTGCTGCTACTGGCAACATTTTTTCTTGAATAAACGAATTAGAAATTGAAAAATAATTTTCATAATAAAAACTATTATAGTTGATGAATTTATCGAAAAAAGTATAGGCAAACCAAGCAAAACCTGTTACCTGAATGGTAACTAATAACTTAAAATGTGTTAGAGATTTTGTGCTGAATAATGTTGTGGTGATGTTATAAACAACCCACAAAAAAGCCATTTGCCACAAACTGTTTAACAAGGCAAAAGCAAGCGATTGCAAAAAATGATAGGCAAAAAATGTTTGCATACTATTTCTTTTTTAGTTCATTAAGTAGTTGTTCAATCTCATCAATTTCTTCAAGCGTTGGTATATGATTTCCCAATGCCTGCATAACAAGCTGCGTAGACGAACCACTGAATAAAGTATCAATAAATTTTGATAAAAATTGTTGTTGCGTATTCTCCTGTGTAACGTTTGGCTTATAAATGTGCACCTTGCTGGTGTTATCTCTCACAACCAAACCTTTGTCGTGCATTATCTGCATCAGTTTAAGTGTTGTGGTGTAGCCCACATTTTTAGTAGTTGCAAGTTCTTCGTGAACTTCTCTCACAGATGCTTGTTGATTTTGCCAAAGAAACCTAAGTATATCCAACTCACTTTCTGTAGGCTTTGATACTTTGTTTGACATATTACGATTTATTTCGTAATGCAAAGTAAAGGAGATTTTTTTAATGAAATGTTAAAAATAATTAACCATTTTTAAGCCAAAGCCAGCTTTTTTCTTTCGCCAATTTGTTGTCTCCACATTGCATAATACAATCCTTTTTCGTCAAGTAATTCTTGATGGCTACCAGTTTCTACAATGCGTCCTTGCTCCAAAACATAAATTCTATCTGCGTGCATAATAGTGCTTAAGCGATGTGCAATAAGAACTGCAATTTGTTCTCGCCCTAAAGAAATATCTTTTATAGTATTTGTAATAGCAACTTCTGTAATGCTATCTAAAGCAGATGTTGCTTCATCAAAAATCAATAATCTTGGTTTACGCAACAAAGCACGAGCAATAGAAATTCTTTGTTTTTCACCGCCACTTAATTTTAATCCACCTTCACCAATCACAGTATCTACGCCCTTTTCGGCTCTTTGTAATAAATTTTCACAGCTTGCCTTGTTTAAAGCATCTTGCAACTCTTCTTCAGTTGCACTAGCATTTACAAACAATAAATTTTCTCTAATTGTTCCCGCAAAAAGATTGGTATCTTGGGTAACAAAACCTATCTGTGTTCTCAATTCATCAAAATCCATTTCACTACCATTAACATTGTTGTAATCTATATGTCCTTCTTGTGGACGATACAAACCAACCAACAATTTTACAAGTGTACTTTTTCCTGCACCACTTGGTCCTACAAATGCAATTGTTTCACCTTTTTTAACACTAAAATTAACATCATCTAATGCTTTAAACTGTGCAGTTTTATGTTTAAATCCAATATTATTAAACGATAAAGTTTCAATAGCACCAATGTGTTTTGGAGTTGCAGGTTTTGGCTCAACGTCTTTATTCATCAATGTTTCAAAGTTATTAAGTGATGCTTCGGCTTCTCTATAACTTAAAATGATATTGCCAATTTCTTGCATTGGACCAAAAATAAAAAATCCATAAAACAGCAAAGACATATACTGACCAGCAGTAATGTGATTTCCATAAATCAAAATCAATAAGGTTAATGTAATCATTTGCCTTAAAAAATTCACCATTGTACCTTGAATAAAACTCAATGCACGAAGGCTTTTTACCTTTTTTAATTCAAGTCCAAGAATTTTAAAAGTGTTATTATTTAATCGTTTTACTTCTTCATCTGTTAATCCTAAACTCTTTACAAGCTCAATGTTTCTAAGGCTTTCAGTAGTTGAACCTGCAAGTTGCGTGGTTTCAGCAACAATTGTTTTTTGAATGATTTTTATTTTTTTGCTTAATAAACTTGTTACATAAGCAATCAACAAACTTCCACCAAGATAAACAGGCATAATGCTCCAATGAAGTCTAAAAGCAAAAACTGTAACAAACACAACACTCACAAGAATTCCAAAAAAAACATTAATGAAATAGCCAATAAATTTTTCTGTGTCTGTTCTCACTTTTGTTAAAATAGAAAGTGTTTCGCCACTGCGTTGGTCTTCAAAATCTTGGTAGGGCAAACGCATAGAGTGCTTTAAACCATTGGTAAAAATAGAAGCACCAAATTTTTGAACAATGATGTTTACAGTATAGTCTTGAAAGGCTTTGGCAATACGACTTATCATCGCTGTACCAATGAGTAAACCAATGTAATAAGCTACACCATGCAAGCCTCCATTACCCAATAAAAAATCAGTTAATGATCTTTCTACTCCTGTTTTTGTTGTTCGTGGATGAGCAATTAAATCATCAAACATCCAACCTGCAATCATTGGGTCGAATAGAGAGAAAACTTGATTAAAAGCTGCAAGAATTAATGCTAAAAAAACAAGCCATTTATAAGGCTTTAAATATTGTAAAAGAATTTTCATAATTGTGTTTATTGCTCAACATAGCTTCCAATTGTTGCTTTGTTATATTGACTTGTTTGTTCAAAAATTTTTGGTATAGTAATGTATGCTGTTATCAATTCATTTGTTATTGCATAAGGAAGCACGTGGTCTGCTGGATAACTTATTGGTGTTTGCAATTTAACCATTAATGCAGCTGTTTTATTGTTGATTGCATAAGCACTTGCAAAATCGTGGTATCCAGCTTTTTTCAAATGTTTCGAAAATGACTTTGCAAATAAATTGCTTATTGTTTTGTGCGACCATTTTATTAAGCCAATTTGTTTTTGAATATGGTAAAAAAATTGTTTAATGCTGTAAAACCATTTTTTCTCATCATTTTTTAAATAATCAAAGTATAGCAAATCCCAGTTTGAACCAGCCTCAACAAGCATTTCAGAAAAAAATTGTATCCCTTTTTTGTTTATCACAACATCATCTTCAAGAATGAGAATTTTATTAAAATTGTTCCTTAATATATCTTCATAAATCATTTTGTGTCCAATGCTGCAAGCTATTTCACCAAGTTTCATTGGTTTACTATACCTATGATTTTGTGTTGCTTTTGTTGAATTGTAAACATTTTTTTTTTCTAATTCCTCAATGTTGAGATTGCTTTTATCAACACCAAAAAAAAGTTGGTAATTCAATCCTTTTAAATCTTCTTTGAGTCGCTCGTGTCGTTCTGTTGCACGAGCTATTGTTAAAACATAAATTTTATCGAAATAGTTATTTATGTTATCAATGTTATTTTCAAAATGTTTCAACTAATATTTTGTTTAAAATAAAAAATGAACACAAAAAAAACACTTTTATTTTTGTTTGATGGAAAGTTTTCTGTTTATATCACTTATGAATAGTGATGCTTGGGGTGGAAGCGAAGAACAATGGTTTGCTTTGGCAAAATATATTTGTGCAAATAAAAAGCAAGTAACTTGTTTGATGTATGATTGGGAGGGTAAAAAAAATAAGCTACAACCCTTGCAGGATTTAGGTGCTACAATAATTTATATTCCCAATAAAGGCAGACGAAAAGAAAATTTATTTAAAAGATTACGCTTTGAGTGGATAACACGATGGGAACAAAAAAAGTTTATTAATAAATTTGATTTTAGTAAATACGACTACACAATAGTTAACCAAGGTGGATTTATGGAGGTTGCAAATAACCCTTGGAAAGGCGTTTATAAAAAGCTAAAAAAATACTCCCTTACATTTCACAATTACGATAAAGATTTTGTGTTTAAACCTGCAAAGGCAAAACTTTTAAAAGAATGGATGCACAATGCACAACTCAATATTGGCGATGCCTTCAGGATTGGTGGAATATTAGAAAAACAACTACAAACTGAACTAAAAAATTGGACAGCAATTGTAAATCCAATAACGATTGAAAGAAGTAAAACCTATACCAAATACCCAGCTTTAGTTGATGGAAATTATAAAATTATAATGCTTGCACAATTAGATGTTTCAAGAAAAGCACAGGACAATTTAATAAAAGCTTTTGCAAATGTTGTGTGGCGAAATAGAAATGTTGTTATTGAATTATATGGTGATGGAAATGATTTTCAAATGTTACAAAATTTAATTGTTGAGAATAACTTAGAAGAAAAAATATTTTTAAAAGGCAATACAAAAGAAGTTGCAAAAGCTCTTGAATCAGCTCAATTAGTTTTACAAATAACCCACAGAGATGCAATGCCTATAAGTGTTGTAGAGGCAATGAGTAAAAGCAGGGCAGTTATTGTGAGTGATATTGGAGATATGCCTTTGTGGGTTGAAGAAGGTATTAATGGTTGGATTTCTTCAGATGCTTCAATTGAATCAATTAATAATGTTTTAGAAAAAACTTGGCAACAAAAAGACAATTGGGAGCAAATGGGAAGAAATGCTTTTGATACTTTTGAGAAGAAATTCCCAACTTCTGTTGAAGCCTATTTTTATAACTTAATACAATCACAACTGTAATTTTTGAATTAATATGAGTAAAGATTTTTCAGCAATAGCAAAAGCATTTAACCCACCATTAAGAAGTCCATATTATTTTATAAGAACTGAATTACTAAAAAAGGTAAATCAATACAGTAAAGAATTATCTGGAAATTTATTAGATTTTGGATGTGGTGCAAAGCCTTACAAAAGTTTGTTTACAAATGCTACAACATATACTGGTGTTGATTTTGAAAATGTTGGTCATCCTCATTTAAACGAGCAAATTGATGTTTTTTATGATGGCAAAAAATTACCTTTTGAAAATGGAAAATTTGATGCTGTTTTTGCAAGTGAAGTTTTTGAACACATTTTTAATTTGGAAGAAATGTTGCCAGAACTGAACAGGGTTTTAAAACCTAATGGTAAAATTTTAATTACTTGTCCATTTGTTTGGAACGAACACGAAGTACCTCACGATTATGCTCGATATACGCAGTTTGCTCTAAAACATCTTCTCGAAAACAATGGTTTTGAAATTATAACTATAGATAAAAGTGGTGATTTTTATATGACGCTGCATCAATTAAAAATGGTGTATTTAAGTAATGAATTATTACCTGCGATTCCCATTTTTGGCAAGCTAAAATTTAGTATTACTAATATTCGTCCTATTATTATTGTTATTAGAAATGCGTGGTTTAAAATGATTCACACAATAATGCCCAAGCGTTATGATTTATATTTAAACAACATTATTTTAGCCAAGAAGGTTGCTAAATAATATTTTAAATGTGATAGTCAATGTAAAGTCAATTTCATTCACCCACACCCTAAGCTAACCCTATCTTCGCAACTATATAAATCAAGATGAAAAATTTTCTAACTCTTTTAAAATATATCAAACTTTTCAAACGAAACGTAATCCTGTATTTCGGTACTGTTATAGCTTCTATCATATTTAGCATTGTATCGCTCACAATGCTTCTTCCATTTTTAGATATTATTTTCAACGCAAATAATGTAGCAGTTATTAAACCACAGCACTTTGAATTGAACTCAAATTTTGTTCTTGGCTACCTAAAATATACAATTAGTCAAATAATAGTTCATCATAGTGCTACCTATGCTTTAGGAATTGTTTGTGTTTTTATTGTAATGTCTATTTTCTTGAAAAATATTTTTTTATACCTAAGCTATGTTGTTTTAACTCCTGTAAGAAACGGTGTTGGAACGCATATTAGAGAAGACTTGTTTAGTAAAATTTTGCAGCTTCCAATTGGCTATTTTACTGAACAAAAAAAAGGTGATTTGATGAGTAGATTAACCAATGATGTTGGTGAAATTGAAATGGCTGTTTCAAGTTCTTTAGAAGGATTTATAAAAGAACCGTTAACTCTTATCTTTTACTTGATAGTGCTTTTTTTTCTAAGTTTTAAGTTATCATTAGTGTTGTTATTACTGCTTCCAATTGGAGGATTTATTATTGGTAGTGTTAGTAAAACTTTAAAAAAACAAAGCAATATAGCTTCCGAAAAATTTAGCGAAGCTTTGAGTGTTGTTGAGGAAACATTATCTGGCTTGCGAGTGGTGAAAGCCTTTACTGCAGAGCGTTTCATATTTGCAAAATACAAAAAGTCAAATCAAGAACTGTTTAATGTTCGCAATAAAATTAATTTAAGAAAAGACATCGCAAGCCCATTAAGCGAAACATTGGGAATTGTGATGCTTAGTGTTATTTTATGGATAGGTGGTAGCATGATTTTGGAACAAAAAGGGCTTGGACTTAATGGCTCTGCATTCATTACATACATTGCTATTTTTAGCCAAATTATTAATCCATCTAAAAGTTTAAGTAGTGCTTTTTATGCAATGCAAAAAGGTAGTGCTGCACTTATTCGAGTGAATGAAGTTATTAATACAGAAAGTTTAATTAATGAAAATATAAATGGTAAAAAACTTGAAACATTTAACGATAAAATAGAGTTTAAAAATGTTGGATTCTCATACAATAATATTCCAACATTGAAGGGCATTAATTTAACTATAAAAAAAGGTCAAACCATTGCCCTTGTTGGTAGTAGTGGTGCTGGCAAAAGCACTTTGGCTGATTTAGTGCCACGTTTTCACGATGTAACATTTGGTGAGTTACTTGTTGATGGTATCAATATTAAAGAATACAATTTGGAAAGTGTTAGAACCCAAATAAGTATTGTTACGCAAGAACCAATTCTATTTAACGATACTATTGCAAACAATATTAAACTTGGTTTTCAAGATGCAACTGAAAGTAAAATAGAGGAAGCTGCTAAAGTTGCAAATGCGTATAGTTTTATAGAAAAGAAAGAAGAAAAATTTGATGCAAATATTGGTGATAGAGGAAGCAAGTTAAGTGGTGGAGAAAGACAACGATTAACTATAGCAAGAGCCATACTTAAAAATTCTCCAATTCTTATTTTAGATGAAGCAACATCTTCGCTTGACACAGAAAGTGAAAGATTGGTGCAAGATGCTATTAACAAAATGATGCAAAACCGCACTACCATTGTGATTGCACACAGATTAAGCACAATTAAATACGCTGATGAAATTATTGTTTTGAACAAAGGCGAAATTGCAGAAAGAGGCAACCACAATCAACTTATTGAACAGAATGGTATCTACAAAAAATTAGTTGATATGCAAGAGCTGAAATAAGATTTACTTAATCTTGACGTATGCAAAAAATCAAACAATTTATATTTTCTGGTCAATTTCTTTTCAACGAAAAAGTAGCTTTTTTTTTGTGGTTTGCGTTTGCATTATTTGCATCAATACAAAGTTTTCTTTGCAATAATTATAATAATTTCAAAGTTTTTGAAGCATCATATTTTCACATTGCATCACATCAAAACTTGTATGTTTTATATTCACAAGAATATAATGATGCGTTTATGTATGGACCTACATTTACAGCACTCATTGCTCCATTTACATTGTTGCCAAATTTAATATCTGTTGTACTTTGGGGATTGTTAAATGCATCTCTATTATTCTTTGCTATTAGGAAATTGCCAATCAAAAAAGAGTATCAAAACGCAATTTTAATACTCTCATCAAATGAGTTGTTAAACACCATTTCACATCATCAATTTAATGCAATTATTGCAGCTTGTATTATTCTTGGTTTTAATTATATCAATAAAGGAAAAGAATGGCTTGCTTTATTTTTTATAGTGTTTGCAACCATAACAAAACTCTACGGAGTTGTTGGTTTTTCATTTTTCTTTTTCAGTAAAAACAAATTAAGATTTATTGCGTGGAGTGTTTTTTGGGGTGCATTTTTATTTATGTTGCCAGTGCTTATAACTTCTTTTTCTTTTTTGCTACAATCCTATAAAGATTGGTTTGATGCACTTATTTTTAAATCACACAAAAACGTTCAAACTACTATCGATACTTACTTTCAAGATATTTCTGTGATGGGTTTTATTAGAAGAAATATTTATGCTAATTTTAATAAAGACGTAATTATTTTGGCATTAGCATCACTCATTTTCTTATCAAAATATATTCAATATAGATTTTGGGATGACTTAAGATACAGGCTTTATTTTCTTTGCTCTGTATTATTATTCGTCGTGATTTTTAGTACAAGCTCTGAATCTCCAACATATATAATTGCTTTTCCTGCTTGTTGCATTTGGTTTGTAATGCAGCAGCGAAGCAAGTTTGCAAATGCTATGATTGTTTTTTGTTTAGTAGTTACAAGCTTTTCAAACTCTGATATTCTTGGAAGTTCTGTAAGAAATTTTAGTGTGCATCATTCATTAAGAGTGGTACCTTGTTTTGTTTTATGGCTTATGATTATTGGCGAAATTTACAAGAAACAATTTTTGAACGTTAAACCTGATGTGATAATTGACTAATGATGAACAGAATTTTATGCATCATATATTTAAATAATATTTACAATTAATAACAACAAAATGTCTATCCATAAAGAAGTAAAAAAAGTTACCACTAATACCTTGCTGAAGATGAAAGCTAATGGCGAAAAAATTTCTATGCTTACAGCGTATGATTTTTCTTTTGCCAAAATATTTGATGCAGCGGGTATTGATGTATTGCTTGTGGGTGATAGTGCAGGCAATGTAATTGCAGGCTACGAAACTACTGTGCCTGTTACGCTTGAGCAAATGATATACCACGCACAATGTGTTGTTCGTGGTGTTAGCAGGTGCCTGGTTGTTGTTGATATGCCATTTGGAACTTACCAAAGCAATAGTGACATTGCTGTTGCATCTGCTATTAGAATTATGAAAGAAACAGGAGGACATTCTGTTAAATTAGAAGGAGGAGAGGAGGTTATTGAAAGTATTAAAAAAATTGTAAGTGCTGGTATTCCTGTAATGGGGCATTTGGGCTTAACACCACAAAGTATCTATAAATTTGGTACTTATAATGTTCGTGCAAAAGAAGAGTTGGAAGCTGAAAAATTAAAACACGATATTAAACTTTTGGAAGCAGCTGGCTGCTTTGCTGTTGTATTGGAAAAAATTCCTGCTGCACTCGCAAAAGAAGTAACAGCAAGTGTTTCAATACCAACTATTGGTATTGGTGCAGGAGGAGATTGTGATGGTCAGGTGCTTGTAATGCATGATATGCTTGGCATAAACTCTGAATTTAAACCAAGATTTCTTCGTCAATATTTAAATTTAGAAAAGCAAATTGATGTTGCAGTAAAGCAATATGTTGCTGATGTGAAAAGTAATGATTTCCCCAACGAAAGTGAATCTTATTAGGCTTTTATGCAACCTCTTCTCCTGTTGAAGCAGTGTAAAGCTTAAACCAATCTTCATCTGTCAATTTAATGTTAGTTGCAGCTTTTACTTGTAATAGCCTTTCAATTTTCGTTGTACCAACAACAGGCAAAATATGTGTTGGGTGCTTTAATAAAAATGCAATCAAAATTTGGTTAATTCCTGTGTTATATTTTTCTGCAAGCTCTGATGTCGCCGAATAAATGATTCTAAATCTTGGATGTTCATCTTCACTCAAGAGTCCACCACCTAAAGGACTCCAAGCCATTGGGCGAATACAATTTTGCAAACAATTATCAAGTGTTCCATCTAAAAATGGTTTCAAATGAATGATAGAAAGTTCTATTTGATTGTAGTTAATTTCAATGCAATTTTTTAAAGCATCAACTTGTTGAGGAAGAAAATTTGAAACTCCAAATTGCAAAATTTTACCCTGCTGTTTTAATTGGTTAATTGCCTCTGCAACTTCAATTGGGTTTAATAAAGGACTTGGACGATGAATTAAAAATACATCAATGTAATCAGTATGAAAATTTTTTAAAGATTGTTCAACAGACTTTATAATATGTTCTTTAGTGGTATTGTAAGATTTTATTTGATGATGAGACCGATTATCACAAACCATTTGAATGCCACACTTAGTAATCAATTTAATTGTAGAACGCAATGTGTGCTTATGTTTGATGGCTTCGCCAAAGTCTGATTCAGTAGTGTAGTCTCCATAAATATCAGCGAGATCAAATGCAGTTATTCCATTTTCAACACATTGATTAATGATGGTTTCATAATCATAAGTTGAAAAATTTGCACCCCATTTTCCCCAACGCATACAACCTGCAATTGGCGATATAACTGTATTCATATTTTATTTTTTTGCCACAAAGGCACAAAAAAAATATTGTGCCTTTGTGTCTTTGTGGCTAAATAAATGGTTCTTGTTGACTTAAACAATGCCAGCTTCCTAAACCCCAAATAACATCTGTACTATCAATGCCAACAACTTTTCTATCACTAAAACAATCTTGAATTATTTGCAATGCTTTATCATCATTTTTATCTCTAAAAGTTGGCACACAAACAGCAGCATTACTGATATAAAAATTAGCATAAGATGCTGGTAAACGCTGGTCTTCCCAAATAACTGCTTTAGGCATTGGCAACTCAACAATGTTCATTTGTTTGCCATTCTGTAAACGCATTTTACTTAGTTGTTTTAAATTATGTTGAAGTAAATTATAGTTTTCATCGTTCTTATTTTCTTCAATAACTGTAACAACTGTATCTGCATTTACAAAACGAACTGTATCATCAATATGCCCATCAGTATCATCACCAACAATACCTTCATCAACCCAAAGAAAATGAGTTGCACCATAATAATTATACAAGTATTCTTCAATTTGTTGTTGATTCAAATGAGGGTTTCTATTTTCATTTAATAAACAGCAGGTGCTTGTAAGTATTGTCCCTTCTCCATTAAATTCAACACTACCACCTTCCATTACAATGTTTGGATGAAAAACTTTCAAGCCCAATTTTTCACCAATTAAAGTTGGTATCACATCATCCAAATCATAAGGTGGATATTTATTTCCCCAAGCATTATAACCCCAATCAACAATGGCTTTTTCGTTTGTATTTCTGTTTACCAAAAAAGCAGGTCCGTGGTCTCTGCACCAAGCATCATTTGTTGGATGATGATAGAATTTTATCATATTCAAATCTACACCATTTTCTTGCAAATGCTTTGTAGCAAAGGATTGCATCGCATCATTTAAAACATTGATACAAACAAATTCCCCTTCACTCACGTTTTTAATAAACTGTGAATATGGTTTGTAAATAGTATCAATTTTTCCAGGCCAGCTTGCTTCTTTATGAGGAAAGCTAAGCCAAGTTGCTGTGTGCTTTTCCCATTCTGCTGGGAAGTGAAATCCTAATTGTTGTGGAGTTTTAAAGTCAGTTAGACCGTTAGTCGATAAGTCCATAAGTTAGTGAGCAATTATTTTAATGAAAGTTTTAGCGAATTAATCATTGCAAGTATTTCTTGACATAAATTATAAATACTACTAAAATCTTCTTGTGATATGATATTTCTTTTTTGTGCAATATAAATGCAACTTACAACTTCAATGTTTGAACGCAAAGCAAAAGACAAAAATCGTTTAAACTCTGGATTAGTCTGACCTGTAGAGCCTTCTGCAATGTTCAATGCAACTGAATCTGCTGCTCTTTTAATCTGAGATGTTAATACATACATTTCTTCTTTTGGAAATTTTAAAGAAACATTATGTACTAAGGCTGTTAAATCAATCGCCTTTTGCCAAACTAATAATTTTTCAAATTTGAATGCCATATAGTAAGTTAGCAAGTCAGTAAGTCAAAAAAGTAAGTGAGTCCGATTTGCCGACTTATAGACTTTCGGACTAACGGACTTTCCTAACTCTTCTGTCTTCCTTACTTTAATCAATAAATCTTTTAGTAATAGGTTGATAACTGTCAATTCTTCTGTCTCTCATAAAAGGCCAGTGTGTTCTGTAGCTATCAGTTTTTGCTGTGTCAATTTCAATAACTTCTGTTTCTTCTTTATCGTGAGATGCTTTGTACAAAAGCCTTCCAAAAGGATTGGAGACAAAACTTCCACCCCAGAATTTCATTAAACCATCTTGCTCAAAACCAACCCTGTTAACACTTACAACGTGTACACCATTTGCAACAGCATGGCTGCGTTGAATAGTTTGCCATGCATTATATTGCTCATCATTTGTTGCTTCATCTTGAGAAGTTGCCCAGCCAATTGCTGTCGGATAAAACAAAATCTCAGCACCCATTAAAGCAGTAATTCTTGATGCTTCGGGATACCATTGATCCCAACAAATCAAAATGCCAATTCTACCATATTTTGTATCAAAATTTTTGTA
>JANYEP010000086.1 GCA_025363075.1 Chitinophagaceae bacterium
TTACCATTTTTCTTCACTTTTACACCCTTGCAGTGAGGACAATTTACGCTAACCGTTATCTTACTCATAACGACTTAGTAACGTAAATCCTCACTGTTTCTTCTAATTTAGAACAGCATACATTTTAAATCACTACCAAAAAAAGATACACTAAAAAAGCATAGTATTACCTTAATAAAAGTAAATACCGATCTGCAAGAAAGTTGGGGAATGAAACCAAAAGGGAAAATGAGCGTTAAAATTAAAGTAGATAAAGGTGGAAAAACAGGTGATTTTGTATTTGGTAAATTACCCATAAAAAGATAGTTAATGAACCACGAAGCCTTTAAATTAGTTATTACAAATCCTTGTACTAAAAATTGGGATGCAATGCTACAAACCAATGATGGCAGACATTGCAATAGCTGCAAAAAAGATGTAATCGATTTTTCAAGAATGAATGACGAAGAGGTAAAAAAATATTTTATAAGAAATAAAGACACGCCAACCTGTGGAAGATTTTATTTAAATCAATTAGATAGAATAAAAATTCATTTACCTGAAAACATTCTAAAATCAGATATTGATCACTGGAAAAAATATATTATTATCTTGATGATATGTTTTGGTGTTAACCTTTTTTCAATGGAAGTTGTGTTGGGACAAACCTTAGATTCATTTCCAGCAAAAGATTCAATTAAAACAACAGATACTTTAAAAGTAAGTGACTCTACAAAAATTGTTGATACTACAATGAACATAGATACACTCAATACAGATACTACAAATTATCGAGTTGGCAATGCATTTGTAACAGTTAAAGATAGCTATTATATACCTCAAGATTCTGTGTTTACAATAACAATTGGGGATATAATTATGGGTGTAATAGGTTCATACCCTTATGTTGAACCAAGCATTGATTCAGAAAAAATATTGAGCCGAATAGAAGAAAGATATACAGCAAAAAAATTACCAGTTGAAAAAAAGCCATTTCAAAAGCAAGAACCTTTTCTCTTGCGAGAATTTATTATTCCTGATAAAATAAAAATCAGGAAAAGAAAATAATTTTACCTTACCTAATCACAATTCATTTTAAATAAAAAAAATGGAATCTTGGGTAATTTATGCAATAGCATCAATGTTTTTTGCTGGGCTTACATCCATACTTGCAAAATATGGTTTGCAAAATGTAAATGCAGATTTAGGACTTGGCATTAGAACCCCAACACTATTTTGTTCACTTTTTAGTTGAAACTTCACCTCAACCCTTATCTTGCACTTTGTATGGATAAGTTTATAGTTTCTGCTCGAAAATATCGCCCACAAACTTTCAATACTGTTGTGGGGCAAGCACATATTACCACTACATTAAAAAATGCAATTAAGAACAATCAATTGGCACATGCTTTTTTGTTTTGTGGTCCTCGTGGTGTGGGCAAAACAACCTGTGCAAGAATATTGGCTAAAACTATTAATTGTACCAATTTGCAGGCAGATGGTGAGGCTTGCGACAAATGCAATAGCTGCAAAAGTTTCAACGATGGAGCATCTTTAAACATTCATGAATTGGATGCTGCTAGCAATAATAGTGTGGATGATATTAGAAGTTTGGTAGAGCAAGTTCGCTTTGCACCACAGGCAGGAAAATATAAAATTTATATAGTAGATGAAGTGCATATGTTGAGTGCAAGTGCATTCAATGCTTTTCTTAAAACCCTTGAAGAGCCGCCACCTTACGCTATTTTTATTTTGGCTACAACCGAAAAACATAAGATTCTTCCTACCATTTTATCTCGTTGTCAAATATTCGATTTTAAAAGAATTACCACCAACGATACTGTTGAACACTTACAAGAAATTGTTGACAAAGAAGAGATAAAAGCCGATAAGGCATCGCTGCAAATTATTGCTCAAAAAAGCGAAGGTTGTATGCGTGACGCTTTGAGTATTTTGGACAAAATTGTGAGCTTCTCCAATGGTTCAGTTGACTATCAAACAACGATTGAACATCTTAATATTCTCGACCACGATTATTATTTTAAACTATTAGACTTGCTTCAAAAACAAGATATGGCTGGTGCTATGTTGCTGTATGACGAAGTGAATAGAAAGGGCTTTGAAGGAGATACAGTGCTAAATGGTTTTGCAGAGTTTTTAAGAAATATTTTAGTGTGTAAAGATGCTCGTGCAGCACAATTATTAGACGTTGTTGAAGGAATGCAGGAAAAATATTTTAAGGCTGCAACCATTGCCAGCACTGCGTATTTGGTGAGTACATTAAATATTTTAAACGAAGCAGAGATTAATTTTAAAATGGCTCGCAATAAAAAACTGCACATTGAACTTACCATTATTAAACTCAACTTTTTACAACAAGCTATTGACCTTTCTGCAAATGAAAATGGAATGATTGTAAAAAAAAAACGAGTTGATGCAGCAGTAGCCATTCGATTTAATCCAATAAAAAATTTGCAACCAATAGTATCAAAGTATGAAGTACGAAGTACGAAGTACGAAGTGGGAAATGAGTTAGAAGTATTGCCCGATGGTGGAATTTTAAAAATTGAAACAACAAGTCAACAAAACAACACCAAACAGCAAACACCAAACAATATTGCAGAAACAAATAACGAGAACCGCCAAACGAGAAACGTTGAAACCATTGCACCTAAAGGAAAATTGTTAGATGTTCTTCTTAAACAAGCTGGCAATAAATACACCGTTGAAGAAGTAAAAGAATCAGAACCGTTGAGTTTAGATAAATTAAATAATTGTATTCAAGAATATGTTGCTTCGTTAGAAAAGCTTGGTGGCAAAAGTTCTACTGTTAATACTTTTAAAATGGCAAGAGTAGAGATTGAAAATGATGTGGTGTTTAAATTTTATGTCAGCACTATTACTGGTCAAAAAGCCCTTGAACAAGAAAGGTCGTCGCTTGCAGATTTACTGCATCAATCTTTTAACAATCGAGCTATTGTTTTTAGTGTTGATGTAGAAGAAGGCGAAGCAGAGGTGATTCCTCAACAATTAGCCTTAAACAGTCGTCAAAGATTTGAGTTGATTGCTTCGCAATATCCTTTGGTAAAAGAGTTAAAAGAAAGATTGAGGTTAGATTTGGATTAAATAGAAATTACGAGAAAGTAGGAATGTTATTTAACAATAAACCT
>JANYEP010000131.1 GCA_025363075.1 Chitinophagaceae bacterium
TGCTGCCAGGCGAAAACATTGTAATCGCATTGGTGCAAAAGATGGCTAAAACTAAAGTATTGGCTGGCGAAAACAGTGGCGAGACTTTGCCACACATCAATATAGTAAAAGATATAAAACAAGAGGACAACAAGCAAGGTAAATTAACATTGACAAATGATTTTGCCATCAATAAAAATAATTTTTTTGTAGTGGCATTTATTCAAAATACACAAACACTTGCCATTACCAGTACTGTAAATATTACCCTGCAATAAATCTATTTGTATAGAAGAAACATTTTGCATTTAAATACATAAACCTTTGATGATATTCGTAAAATGCTTGCCAGTATTGACATTAACAGACTTACACCTGTTGAAGCATTGATGAAATTGAATGAGATTAAGGGGATGATTAAGTAATGTAAACGTCTTTATAATGAGCGAGCAAAAAAATAAAATTATTTTACCATTAGTTGCTGATGATATTGATTTGAATGACAAATCACTTTTTGATAATGATGACATCAATATAACTATACAAACTTTCAGTAATAGTGAAAAGTTAGATATTCTTGGTATTGTAGAAACAGGAATAATGGCTAATTCGACGTATTATCAAAGTAAAATAATAGAAACAATAAGACCACATTTACAACTTGGTAGTAAAGTACCATTTGCAAAATACAAATTAGTTATAGAGTATTCAACAAAATATGAATCAAGCACCTTTAATACCTTGCCTAAAGATAGTTTCTTACGAAATTTAGTCAATGTATTAGACTTCCTTTTTATAATAACAACAAAAATCCCGTTGCCTTTAATTATTGGTTATTCAAAAGAAAATAACAATTATAGTTATCAAAGTAGTTCTCTTAAACAACGATTTATTCAAACAGATACCAATCTTGGTATTGCTACGATAGAAATAATACGCAAACTCATCAGCATAATTTTATTTCCAACAGCAAAAAATAATGATGTGCAGAATAAGTTGAAATCACTACAGGCATTATATCAAATTGCGTTAGATCCAAATCATAATACTTCTGGGCTATCATCAGCAACTTTTGTTTCCATTATTGAAGGCTTTATGGCATCCAAAGATGAAATTACTGAAGTCACATATCGCGTATCGTTGAGATTGACAAAGTATCTTAGAAAAGATTATGAGTTTTTACGAAATATCAAGCGTATTTATGGCTGTCGTAGCAAATTTTATCATCAAGGCATTTTAAGTTTCACCGAAGATGATTATAAACTGCTATTCGAAATATCAAACAAACTTTGTATTGATTACTTTCTATACAATAATAGGTTTAAAGCAGATGAACTTGATAGACTTCTTATTACTAATATGTAATAAGTATATTACCCAATTTTCGCCCTTGTTGGTGTTTTCTTCACCAACAAGTTTTGTTTGGCTTGTAGTTGTTGGTGAAAAATGAAACACTAGAGGCAGAAAGGTGTTAATTCTTAAACCTGTAATTGTAAAGCGTTTCAAAAAAATCATAAAAATCGTGTCCTACAAAATCAATGGAATCAGTCTTGAAGTTTGACATCAGTCCAAATGAATGAAATGTCCAATCAATCTTATGAAATGCATAACCTGTATCGGCAGCATCTTTACCTATCAAGAAATAATTGGGAATTTCTTCCATTAGGAATTTATAATTATTATTTCTTTCAGCCAATTCTGCTAATGGAAATAAACAAACCCAAGAATCTTTTCCAATTTCTCCTTCTCCTCCATTTATGAATCGAATTAAGTCAATGTACGACTTTGGAAAGTTAAACGGAAATTGAGAGATAAACTCAGCAACTTCTCCTTGTGTCAAAATCTTCGCATCAGCTAATAATGTTGCGACGATATGTTTAATTTTATTGTTCATATTAAAAGCTGTTTTCACACTTATTTGTGTTTTCTTCACCAAAAAATTTTGTTTGGCTTGTAGTTGTTGGTGAAAACTGAAACAACAACAACGGCAGAATAATGGCAGAAAACCTAATAAACTTTGATACCAAACTTTAAAAGTTTTTTTGGTAAGTAATCGTCAAGATTTGTAATGTCTTGGTCTGTCAACTCAATTAATTTAAAATCATACTTTGCGTAAATAGCGATTTTTGTTTTTTTTCTCTCAGCATATTTAGGGTCATCTTCCATTCCCCAAAATTCAATGTAAACATTCTCTGTTGGAATAAAAAAATCTGAATATAAATCTTCTTCAATAGGCAACTTTCTTTCATAAGCGTGGGCAAGTTTATAATCATATAAAGCATTGTCAATAATTACTTCCGCTCTTGAACGAACCATATGTCCGTCTTTTGTTCTAAATGTAGCAGGAAATTTTTCTCTAAAGTTGTCTGTCGTTGATTTTGTTACTTGAGTTTCCTTTTCTGTAGTTTGAGCTTTTGGCTGCTCTACAAAAGTTGGGATTTCTTTAAAAACATTTGTCAAGTTTTTATTTTGTAGAATATTTTCTGTCCACAAAACATAAGACCCGCCTGATGTTTCGTGTTCATATTGTTTTCCACCAAGCGTCTTTCCAAGTTTAGTTACTGCCCAACCTGAAATGTCTTTCTCTATCCAACCAAGTTCAGATAATATTAAGTTAAGTCTTTGGGATGAAATATTAAAGTGTTTGCCAATTGTTGTTGCATTTAAAAGTTTTCCTTTGTCAGAATATGCAATTTTAGAATTTAAAGACTCTTTGGTTAGCATATAATTATGAACACCTGAATTAAGCTGTTTTTTCAACTCAGAAACATCCCATCCACAACTTTTCAATTTCGCCATTTTGTCAATAATAACATTGCTACTTACTACAATTTCTTCGTATTGTTGTTCAGTAATGTTTAGAGGTTTAGCGAATAGTTTAGAAATTTCTTTATTTAAAAGCCCTTTGCCTTCAAAGTCTTTTTCAAACTTTATTACCTGACTTTTTTTACGAATTAAGTCAGCATTTTTTTGCATTATCGTTTCTATTAATCCTGCCATAAACTTTTCTTAGTAAATTATTTTTTAGTAGAGATTAGTACGCTGTCTATAAGGTGGCGTGCAACTCTTGTATTGCCAAAACCTTCAAACTAAAACTTCGCAAAGCAACTCAAAATTATACGGATTAACGCAAGCTTGGCAAAAATATTTAGAATATGCAAGTCCATCACTCGCACAGTTCAATTGGACATTACCACTTTAAATAAAGCAAAAACCCCAAACTTGAGGTCTCCAACGTCAAATTTGAGGTTATCCTACCTCAAACTTGGGGTCTGCAACGTCAAATTTGAGGTTTTTGCAAAAACTATGGATTGCTTGGTGCTGGTGTATCTTTTTTAGCAGCACCTGTTCGGTTAAAAAACTGTTTCAATTCTGCAACTTTAGCCGAATAACCAGGAGTGTTGGTTGCATCTTTATACTGGCAATATTGATAATCGGTTAAAGCATCTTGATAGTTATCGTAGTCGTGAGCAATTTTAAAATCTTCAAAAACTTTTACAGCACTTTGTAAACTATTTAAAGATTTATCGGCATAAGACCTATCGGCAAG
>JANYEP010000159.1 GCA_025363075.1 Chitinophagaceae bacterium
CGCAGGTTGCTGTTATAAATAATGGCAGGTTATTGCTGTTGGATAATTTCTTTAATTCCTCAATGGTAAATACTGCTTCTTCTGCTAATTGTTTTGAACCACCGTGTCCTGTGTAGTTACAAATAATGTTGCCATTATTAATGGCATTTACTAAGGCAGTATTTACTTCAGGATAAGTTGCACCACTGCTATTGCTTTGCAATTTATAAGCATCCAGATAAATTTTATTAAGGTTTAAAATAGAGTCTGTCTGCTGTGTTGTTGCAGCCATTGCTTCAGCATCAGTTAAGTGCAAATTGTTGTCTTGGTCATCTGCAATAAATGTGATATTATTTCGCCACTTACCTAAACTTGCAGGTTGATGATAGTTGATTATTTTATCAACAATTAGTTTAGCTTCATCAATTGTTCTAACAGGCAAACGCCCAATGTTTACGCTTAGTTTGGGCGAATTATTTGTATTATTAATGTCATCATTGTCTTTTAAATATCCAAAAAAATCATCTGTTGTATAAGTTGAAAGTGGGTCTAAACTATTATCACTTTCATAGCTGCCAACCAAGTTTGTATTATTGGAAATTCTATTTTTATAATCGAATGATGAGGCACCAAAAAGTGTAATATTTTTAGGTTGTTTTGATGTATCTCCATTAGCTCTGTCATACAATATTTTTACGTAATTTCTTATTGCTGTTGGGGTAGGAATTCCTGCTGAAAATTCGTTGAAAATTTCATCGGTTGTAACAACATTTGTTTTGTAGCCATATTGATTGATATGAAAAATTGCTAAACGATTTGCTTGTGATAAAAAGGCTTCATTAGTAACAATAATATCGTTGTAAAAATTTGGCTGATGTAAATTTTGATTATCAATTAATGATATAAAATTTGGTGTTAAAGAACTGGCATCATTAAAGGCAATATACTCACGCAAAATGGAAGCATCGTTGCTGAAATTTATTTGCGAAGCATTATAATTGCTCAACATTTTCAGTGGTTCTAAAGGATTTGTTATTTCCCAAACCTGTGAGTTTTGTGTAGCGTTATTAATGTTAAATTGGGCAATATTTCCAGCCCCCACACTTTCCCAATCTCTAAATAAAATTTGATTTGAATTATTAAAAGATAAACTTCTTCTTCCATTCAATTCAAACCAATCAAGCCAAACCTGACCACCAGAAACTGGATTGTTATAATTGATTGAAATATTCAATAAAGATTGATTTGGCGTAAACTGATTTAGTTGTGTAGAACTATTTGCAAACACATCTAAAAAACCACCATTTACACTTGCGATATTGTGGCTTTGTTGAATTTGATTATTAACAAAAACATTAATGTTTGCAGTACTTCCAACGCTATGTGCAACAAAATTTGTGTTTAATGTTATGGGCGAATTTGTAATTAAACCTTGCCAATCAATTGTAAAATTTCTTGTTAAATTATTTCCACTAACCAGGCTAAATTCTTCTCCATACCAGTTCTTGCCACTATTTAAAAAATTGACTAATTCTTTTTCATAAAAATATCTTTCACTGTAAGTACTAACAATTTGATTTGGTAACGTTGTTATGCTATTTGTAGCAATTCTTTTCCCATTTCCAACACCAGTACTTAAGTAGTAATAAACTGTGTCAGTATATAATTTTTTTTGATGAGTGAAACGTTTATTAATGCTGTCTTTTATCCAATTATCGGCACTTTGAGAATAAAATAATAAGTAGTCAGTATTGTTAAAAATGCCATCATTGCCATCAAAAACCTGCAATGGAATTTCAATTAAATCATCAACGTAATTTCCATTGCATTCCTCCGAAAGCATTGAAGATTTATTGGAAAAAATTTTTATAGAATTGGAGCTAATAAAATTTGTGTTGATTCCACACCCATTCAAAAAAGCAACATCAATTTTATAAATTCCCTGCTTTGGGGCAGCTATTTTATACCAAGTTCCATTTGCCAAAACTGACTGGTTTACATAAACCCTTTGTGAATAAGCATTACATAGCAAACTAACACTTATTACTAAGCAGTAAAATCTTTTTAATGTCAATATTTTTTGTGGCATCGTTTTCAAAGAAAAACAGAAAAAAAATATTTATTTTAACTTTTTTATAACATTGTCAAATGTATCTTTGACAGGCAAAAGAAATTAACATTCTAAAATTTATTTTAATATTCGCCTTTAAGCATATATTTTTACCCAATCTTATTATTGTTTTAAATTAAAATTACAACTATGCAAATGCAAGCAGCTGTAAAGAATTGCTTTTTATTATTAGCCCTGTCTGGAGTGATGGCTTCGTGTGGCTCAAAATCTGGAGGCACAAAAAAGGGAGAGTCAAGTGTTACAGGTTGGAAGTACAATGACAAAAACCAAGGTAACTTCAATGTTCCAAAACCAAAAGACGTAAAAACTGCACCTGGGTTAGTTTTCGTTCAAGGTGGTACGTTTGAGCTTGGTCAATCTCAAGAAGATGTGATGTTAGAGTGGAATAACGTTCCTAAGAGAATGACTGTAAACTCATTCTTTATAGACAAAACAGAAATTGCGAACGTGCATTATCGTGAGTTTTTATATTGGCACGAAAATGTATTTCCTGATGATGAAAAAATGTTGTCTGCTATTCGTCCAGATAGTTTAGTTTGGAGAAGTGAGTTGTCTTACAACGAGCCTTATGTAGAATATTATTTCCGTCATCCAACATTTAACTACTATCCTGTTGTTGGTATAAATTGGAAACAAGCTGTTCGTTTTTGCGAATGGAGAACTGATAGAGTTAATGAATTGGAGTTAATGAAAACCGGATTTCTTGACCCAAAAACTCAAGTAAAAAAAGAAATGAAAGGTGGTGCTCAAGAAAATTTTGTGTATCAATCATACTTAATGGGTGAATACACAGGCACAAAAGGTCCAGCTATCAAAGGAAATAAAAGTCCTTTGAAAGATGCTCAAGGAAAACCTCGTAAAACTGTAAAATTTGAGGATGGTATTTTGTTTGGTAAATATCGTTTACCAACAGAAACTGAATGGGAATATGCCGCTTATGGTTTTATTGGACAAAATCCACAAAAGAAATTGAATGCAAACAAACGAGGAGAGGAAGTACACGCTAATAAACAAATGTATCCTTGGAAAAATGATGGATTTGACAATTTAAGATATACTCGTCGTGGTGCAAGACAAGGTGCGTTTTTAGCTAACTTCAAAAGAGGAGCTGGTGATTATATGGGTGTTGCTGGTGGTTTGAATGACAATGGAGCATACACCGCAGAAGTTGATACTTATGCACCAAATAGTTTTGGTTTATACAATATGGCTGGTAATGTAAGTGAGTGGGTTGGTGATGTATTTAGACCTTTGAGAGAAGATTTAAGTGATATATCTGGTTTACGTGGTAATGTATTCCAAGTTGTTGATACGAAAGCTGGTCAAGGAAATATGAGAGATAGTTTAGGTAGAATAAAAATGATTACTCAATCTGATTCTTCTCTTCACGATAGAAGAAACTATCAACACGGTTATGCTGTGAATTTCTTAGATGGTGATACATTGAGTGGTGCGAGTTATGGTTATGGAATTACAACTTTAGTCTCTGATAAATCTCGTGTTTACAAAGGTGGTAGTTGGAACGATCAAGCATATTGGTTAAGCCCAGGTACTCGTAGATATTTAGAAGAAACACAAGGTAGCAGTGCTATTGGTTTCCGTTGTGCAATGGATCACGTTGGTGCTCCAGAAGGAACAAGTGTTAAGGATAAATCTGGTAACGGTTTTCCTTCAAGAAAAGCAAAAAGATAAGGAAAGGATATACAGCTCTATCAGATTTATGAAGAGTTTAAGCAAAAAGCCATTCGCCACTGCGAATGGCTTTTGTTTTATCTTAAATCGCAAAGCAATAAAAGGAATGGATACTTATTTTGTTACTTTGATAAATTAAAATAATGGCAAAAATTGCAATTAATATAGCAACAGGAAGTTTGCAACAGGCTGAAATGATTGTGGGCATTGATTTAGGAACGACGAACAGTTTGGTAGCAATTGTGCATCCCGAAACTAAACAACCAATTTGTTTAAAAGAGCATAATGCAAATAGTATTGTACCAAGTATTATTTATTTTGATGAAAATAATAATGTTATTGTTGGTGAAGAAGCTCATAAATATCTTGAAACAAATCCTGCAAATACAATTTTTTCTGCAAAAAGATTAATGGGAAAAAGCTATAATGACATTAAAAATAATGCTTCATTTTTTAGCTATAAAGTAATTGACGATAGTACAGAAAGTCTTGTTAAAGTTCAAGTGAATAATAAGTTTTACTCGCCAATCGATTTGTCTTCTTTCATTTTAAAAGAATTGAAAAACAGGGCTGAACACATTTTAAAAACACCTGTAACAAAAGCTGTGATTACTGTTCCTGCATACTTTAACGATGCACAAAGACAAGCAACACGAGATGCTGGAAAACTTGCTGGGCTTGATGTTTTAAGGATTGTGAACGAGCCAACTGCTGCAAGTTTGGCATATGGTTTAGGAACAAACACAACAGATGAAAAAATAATAGCCGTATATGATTTAGGTGGCGGAACTTTTGATATCTCTATTTTAAAAATTACTAATGGAATTTTTGAGGTATTAAGCACAAATGGTGATACTTATTTAGGTGGTGATGATTTCGATAAAGCTATTGTTGATTATTGGATTGAAGAAAATAAAATTGACAGCACAACACTAACTACCAATAAATCATTGGTTCAATCTTTGCGATTAAAAGCAGAAGAAGCTAAAAAGTATTTAAGCAGCAGTAATGAATTTTTCTCACGACTAAATGAACTTACTTTATTTATTAAAAAAGATAAGTTTGAAAATCTAATTCAACCACTGATTAACAAAACAATTGATTGTTGCAAACTTGCTGTGAAAGATGCTGGCATTGACTTACAAGAAATAGATACAATTGTAATGGTAGGTGGAAGTACAAGAATTCCAAGTGTAAAAACTGCTGTTAGCAATTATTTCAATAAAGAGGTTTTTGACTCAATAAACCCTGATGAAGTAGTTGCCTTAGGTGCAGCTATTCAAGCAGATATCTTGGCAGGAAATAATAAGAATTTTTTATTGCTTGATATTACTCCTTTAAGTTTAGGATTAGAAACAATGGGCGGTTTAATGGATGTTTTGATTCCACGCAATTCCAAAATTCCAAGCAAAGTTTCACGACAATATACTACACAAAAAGATGCACAAGGAAGTATGAGAATTTCTGTGTTTCAAGGCGAAAGAGATTTAGTAAAAGACAATCGAAAACTTGCAGAATTTAATTTAACTGGAATACCAGGAATGCCTGCAGGAATGCCAAAAGTTGAAGTGAGTTTTTTAATTAATGCTGATGGAATTCTAACAGTTTCTGCAAAAGAATTACGAAGCGGAGTTGAGCAAAGCATTGAAGTAAAACCACAATATGGAATTACAGATTCTGATGTAGAAAAAATGCTATTAGAGAGTATTACTCACGCTAAAGATGATATTGCTACAAGGGCTTTAGTGGAAGCAAGAACAGAAGGGGAACAAATTTTGTCTGTAACAGAAAAATTTTTGCAAAAGAACACTACACTTGTTTCGCAAGATGAAATGATTGAAACAGCACAAGCTATGCAAGCGTTGCAATTGGCGTTAACAATGGAAGACAAAAACCTCATTCATACTAAAATTGAAGCCTTAAATGAAATAACAAGACCATTTGCAGAACGTGCAATGGATGCTGCTGTTAGTGGGGCTTTAAGTGGGAAATCAATTTTGTAAATTGTATTTTATTCAAAAAAAATGGCGTGTTTTTAGCACGCCATTTTTTTATTTTATGGTAACACTAATTTCTACCAAAAACATTTTTTAGAACATCAGTAGTTCTTGCTGCTGGATGCTTTCTAATTTTTTGTTCTTCAATAGCTAACTGATAAAAAATTCCTGATATTGCTTTTTCTGTCACATAAACAGTTAAATCTGGGTTCACTTTTTTAAAGCTAAGGCGATTGTAATTTGTAAATAAATCGTTCCAATATTTTGTAGCATCAAGTTTTTTCAACGCCTCGTCTATAATTGGTTTGAAAGAAGCTATAAGTTCAGCACTTGTTTGTTTTTGCAGGTAATTTGTAGCTGCATTATCACCACCTCTAAAAATTGCCCAAGCATCTGCAAAACTCATTTTCTTAATCGCATTTAAAAATATAGGAGAAGCAGTTGTGGTAGCATCTTCAGCTGCTCGATTCATATTTAAAATAGCAGCATCTACTTGGCTTCCCATTCCAACTTTGCGTAAGCTTTCCTCAACTTTTGTTGCCTCAGGTGGCATTAGTATTTTTATTGCTGCATTACCAAAAAAACCATCAACAGCCGATAATTGCTTTGTTCCTTTTTCTATTCCCTTGTTAAGGGCTTCTTTTAAACCACCTACAACATCACTTGTTGATAAGGAATCTTTCTTTGGTGAAATTGCATTTTGAACACTATTGATAGGTTTTGAAACAGCTTTTTTTAATTGATCAAATTGTGCAAATGTGCTTGTTGTGAAGAAACAAGTTGATAGAAATAATATACTTTTCATTTTATAATTTTTGCCTTTGAAGCCAAATATAATGCCACAAGTTCCCTTGGTATTACATTAAGTGTTAATAATTTTTACTCAAAAAAATAACCTAACTTTTTATCGGAGTTAGGTTATTTTTTTTGAATTTGATTGGTTACTATTTATTTTATACCAAATGCTTTTTTAACTTTAGCTACATAATCTAATTTTTCCCAAGTAAATAATTCAACTTTTACTTTTTTTGCTTTTCCATCAGGAGAGAAAAATGTTTTTTCTACTACTTCATTCTTACGACCCATATGTCCATAGGCAGCAGTTTCGCTATACATTGGAGTACGTAATTTAAAACGTTGTTCAATAAAATAAGGACGCAAATCAAATATCATAGACCAACGTTCAAGAATTCCAAAATCAAAGAGGGAACTTGAAACTTGATATCAAGTGCTCAGTATACGCTGACGTTGTTTCTGCTGATCTTAGATGCCGCGTAAAGTATGAAATGTTGTGATTCTGAAAACGATAACGTTG
>JANYEP010000161.1 GCA_025363075.1 Chitinophagaceae bacterium
GTTTTTATTCAATGGGAAGTTTGTTTGCAACACAAGCAACAGTGCCTGCAAACATAAAAGGTGAATACAAATTGAATGGACAATTTACAACTTACAGCACCACACAAACGCCAGAACAAACACAAAATATTGTAAATTCAAGATTAAATTTAGGCACAGGATTTAATCTGCAATCTGGCTATGTTTTTCCATCAGATTGGGCTGTGGCATTGCGTTACACAAGTTTAAACAACAATACCATTTCTGCAAATTTTGCTGACTATAATAAATTTTATACAATAGTTGCCACAAAATATTTTGCAGATCATAATCTTAAAATTCAATTTGAAATTAGTTACGATGAACTAAAAAATGCTCTCAAAACAAGCACTCAAAATGGCAATTATTATTCACAAATACAGTTTACAGTTCAACTATAAATTTAAAATAAAATGATGAAAAAAATATTAACGTTTTTTGCTTGTAGCCTACTATCATTGGCTTTTAGGGCAAATGCACAGCAACTTAACAAAGTAGATTCTTCGCTAATTTATATTAATGGAGAAGGAACTTTTATTAATGTGGGCAAAACTGATAAAACAACATTTAACTTATTAAGCACCATTCAATCTGGCTTGCAATTAAGCCAATCTGATTCTGCATCAAATAGAACAAAATCAAATAGATTGTCTTTGAATTTAGTAAGATTAGCATTTACAGCCACAGGTTTTAACAATAAAATGTCTTTAGGTATTGTTACAGATTTTAGCAGCACAACTCCCATTTTAGAAGGTTGGGTTGGTTTTTCCTTTATGCAAAAAAAAGCTAAATTAATTTTAGGGCAAAGGCAAACCAATACAAATAATCGTTTGGCAATGGCAGATGAACGCTATGCACAAGTAATGGGTCAAACCCAAGCTGGCAAGTCGCTTGATGGCTCTGTGTATGGTGGCTTGATGCAAAATTTTGTTGGCTCTACAAGAGAAGGAGGACTATTTTTTGAAACAAATTTTGGCATAAAAAAATGGAGAATTTATCCATCAGTTTCTATTACTTCTGGCGAAGGGCAAAATTTTTTTGCAGCACAGCCAAACGTTGGTTTTAAGTATGGAGGAAGAATTGATGTGTTACCTTTTGGCGACTTTATAAAAAACAATGCTTTTATAGCACACGATATTTATAGAGAAAGAAAACCTAAGTTGGCTGTAGGTTTTGCTGCAAGTTATAACTCCAAAGTGAGTAGCCCAATTGGCTCAGATAATGCAGTTGTAACAGGTATTTATAATAAGGGCGGAATATTAGATTATGCCGATTATAGGAAGCTGGTTGCAGATATTATTTTTAAATACAAAGGCTTTGCTTTTGTTGGTGAATATATCAATGGAAACGTTGCTGGTAAAGAGTTATATACAAATACCATTGGTACAAAAAAACTAACTGAAGATGTTGCCAGTGCTTATTACAATATTGGTAGTGCAGTTAATATTCAATCATCTTACATCTGCAATAATGGATGGGCTGTTGATGTTAGATATTCATCAGTAACGCCTGAATTCAAATTGGCAAATTCATTGATTCACGAGCAACAATGGTACACATTTGGCATCAATAAATTTATTAAAAACAATGCAGTAAAAATTGGTATTAATACCACTTACATTGACGATAAAACACCAACTATCAACACCAAAAAATGGGTGAGCAATCTTGCAATTCAAATATTATTATAATAAAAATATACAAATGAAATCAACAATTTTATATACATCATTAGCTCTCTTTTTTTTCGTGGGTTGTACTTCAAAAATTACATTTGATGTAGTGCCACCAATAGTTGTAACACCATCATCAGACTTAATCATTTCTGAAATTTCTACTGCTATTAATACCGACCCTTTAACAGCAGCTTCTACAAGAAGTCATTATGTAGAGTTATATAATGGAAGTGCTACTGTCATTGACTTATCTAATTATGCTGTCGGTTATTTTGCAACGAAAGATACCAACACTTTGGCAGATTTCGACTTCTCTTTAGCTGGGTCATTTATTAAATTAAGTAAAACATTAGATACTGCAAAATGCTATGTAATTGCTTCCACAAAAAGCGATACAATCAAAATAAAACATGACACTATTTGGGGCACAAGTAGCACAACAGCAGCCAACGCAAGTGTGCCATTGCAACTAAGTGGCAATAGTGCTATTGCACTATTAAAAAAAGATGCTGCTGGAACTTACAACTTAGGTGGTGTAGCATACAAAATTGTTGACGTATTTGGAAGTCCAATGGTTGCAAGAACAATTTCTCAAGGTACAACAAGCACAAGAAACAATATAATGTGGGCTATTGCTGGAGAAACAAAAGACACTCGCAACAGAACATTTTTTAGAAAATCAACAATCAAGCAGCCTACTACAGATTGGGATGTTTCAAGAGGTACAGATGCTACTAATTCGCAATGGATTTTAAGTGGTGATAGAGCTTGGGATTATACCAATATTGGATTGCCAACACAGTAAATAAATTCATCAAAAAA
>JANYEP010000200.1 GCA_025363075.1 Chitinophagaceae bacterium
AAAGGAATATTTGGCTTGAGCTTAATAACCACTTAACACCACTTGAACAAGCTAATGTTTTGTGTAGTATTTTGTATAATTATTATCAGCTAACAGGCAATGAAATTGGTTACGAAGACCCAAACGATTTTTTTATCAATAAGGTTTTAGAAAGCAAACGTGGCAATGCCATTAGTATGGGAATTTTATATCAAGTAATGTGCGATTTGCTGGATATAAATGCAAGCATTATCTGCGTTCCCAAACAAATGATTATAGCTTTTTACCACAGCGATTTTTATGCTGATAAAAGCATAGAAGATGCTCGCAATAAAATTCATTTTTATGTGGATGCTGTAAATGGACAGGCATATAGCTATGATGATTTACACAAGTATTTTAAAAGGCTAAATATTACTCCTACAGTTGAGCATTTTAAACCTATGTCTCACAAAAGAATTATTAGAGTTTTATTGGAAGAAGTTGGCAAATGTTTTTACAAAGCAAATAGCCCAGAAAAAACTGAAGAAGTTACTGCTTTAGTTAAAATTTTAGAATAATTTCAATTCTACACTTTCGGAAGTTAAGTTTGCAGCGTAATGAAAAAGTTTTTAGTATTTATTATTGCTCTCACATACTTCATCACAAGCACAGGCTTTGTTGTGAATGTGCATTATTGTATGGGCAAAATAAGTGCTGTAAAGTTTGAAGAACCCAAACAAAAATGTTGTTGCAAAAAGAAACATAAATCTTGTTGCAAGACTGAACAACAACTTGTAAAACTTAGCTCCAATTCTAAACTTGTAGATGCTTGGATGCCAGCTAAGGTAAGCATTTCAGAAGCTCTAATTACTCCATACTTTAATTATACCAACAGTGTTACTTCACTCACAAGTGATGTTGATTTAACATATAGGTATTCTCCTCCAATTAAAGAAAAGCGATACGCTTTAATACATTACTGCACTTTAAGAATTTGATATTAATTAAATTAATTAGTACTAAAATTCTTAATTTTTTTATTGATAACAAAATGTAGTTTTTTATCAATAAAAATTCTTTCAACATAATTAATAAATCATTTTATGAAACAAATATTATTTGTAGTAGCCTTTGCTATTACCTCAACTATATCATATTCTCAAGTAAAAAAAATACAGTTGCAAGCTGCGGGATTAACTTGCAGTATTTGCAGCAAAGCAGTGTTTAAAGCCTTATCAGCAGTAGCTTTTGTAAAAGATGTTAAGGCAGATATTAAAACATCGTCTTACACCATTTCTTTAAAAGATGAAAACGTTTTTGACTTTGATGCATTGCAAAAGGCAGTTGTTTCCTCTGGTTTTTCTGTGGCTAAATTATCTGCTGATATTAACTTCTCTAATGCCAAAATAGAAAATGATACACATTTAAAATATGGCGGTAAAACATTCCATTTTTTAAATGTAAAACCACAAACATTGAATGGAGATTATTCAGTTTCATTGCTCGATAAAAATTTTGTTACTGCTAAGGAATTTAAAGCCAACAATAAATTTACAACAATGAAATGCTATCAAACAGGTGTTATGGAATCTTGTTGTAGCAAGCCAAGTAAAGGAGGCGAAAGAGTTTATCATATCACCTTAAAAAGCTAAATATGAAAAGATTTTTTTTAGCGATTTGTTGTAGCTTAATGCTGCAATTTATATTTGCACAAGAGTTATTTGTTTTTACAGAACCTGCAAGTAATATGCCTTCTAAATCGGTTGGTGTAAGGCTAATGAATATGTTTGGTAGTGAGGGTTCTAATAACAAACTTAATTATCATTTGATGCCAGAAATAATGGTTGGTGTAAATAGTAAACTAATGCTTCACCTGCAAGGATTTTTGAGCAATGTAAACAACAGTTTTGTTGCAGAGGGTGGGAGTGTGTATGCCAAATACAGGTTCATTAGCAACGATGAAGTTCACCAGCATTTTAGAATGGCAGCCTTTGGTAGAGCGAGTTACAACAATGCTTTGTTGCATCAAGAAGAGATTGAAACAATGGGGCATAATTCTGGATTTGAAGGTGGGTTAGTAGCAACACAATTGTTGCATAAAGTGGCACTAAGTAGTAGTATTAGTTATGAGAGTGCCATATTCAATAATGTAGCTCACAACCCAGTAACGCAGCCAAATAATGCAATAAATTATACTTTTAGTTTTGGTAAATTAATGTTGCCCAAAGAATACACAAGTTATAATCAAACCAATGTAAATTTTATGTTGGAATTGCTTGGACAAAAGTTGATAGGTAGTGGTAAAAGTTACTTAGATATTGCTCCTTCGATTCAGTTTATTATTAACAGTGTTGCAAGAATTGATGTGGGTTACAGAAAGCAAATTTTCAGTAGTATAGAACGAACTTCAGAAAATGTTTTTGTACTAAAACTGGAGTATAATTTCTTTAATGTATTGCATTAATCAAAAGATAGAAGCAGAGAAATTATTTCTCTGCTTCTATCTTTTCTACAACAACTAAATCTGTTAATTCAACATTCATTGGTAACAAACCAATCTGCACAATTGCACGTTTGCCACGCAGTTCCTTTACTTCGCCTACTTGATAATTTTTTTTAAGTTTAACCAAGCTGCCAATTTCAATTTCTTGGTGCAGTTCTTTAAACTTGTTGTTTACTTTTTTTACCATTTTATTTACAACAACACTATCATCTTTTTTAAACAAAAGGTTTTGCAAATTCTTAATGACTTCAGTTTTGTTGTCTGTTTTTTTATAATCAAACACAACCTGCTTTAGCTTGCGTTCCATATCTTTTAAGTACACAATTCTATCTTCTGCAACTTTGTTTTGGTGCTTTAATAATTCAACCTGTTGCTTGTGCTTTTCCTTATCCATCAAGGCTTTCATCTCTTTTTTAAGTTGCTCGTTTTCTTTCAACAATTTATTTAGTTCAACCTTTTCTTTATTTAATTGTTGCAAATTTTGCTCAGTATTATTCAACAATTTATCCAACTTAAAGTGTTCATCATCTACTAAATTTTTTGCTCGATTGATTAGTTGATGAGATAAACCAATTCTTTGAGCAATTGAAAAAGTATAGCTACTTCCTGGCTTACCAATAATGAGTTGATACATTGGCAGCAAATTCTTTTCATCAAATGCCATTGCAGCATTAACAATGCCTTTAGTGTTGCTTGCCATTATTTTTAAATTCAAATAATGGGTTGTTACAATGCCCAAACTATGCTTATTGCAAAGTTCTTCCATTATTACCTGTGCAAAAGCACCTCCCAAATTTGGATCACTTCCACTACCCAATTCATCAATGAAGAACAAGGTTTTCCCATTGGCATTCTCCAGAAAATATTTCATACTTATTAAGTGAGAAGAATAAGTACTGAGTTCAAACTCCAAACTCTGCTCATCACCAATATGAATAAATATTTGTTTAAAAATACCCATTGTTGATGTGGGATTAACTGGCACCAACAAACCACTTTGCATCATCATTTGATTAAGCCCAATGGTTTTCATTGTAACAGTTTTTCCTCCAGCATTTGGACCACTAATAACCAATATTCTATTTTTATCATTCAATGAAATGCTTACTGGTATTGTGTTTTTGCCACTTACTTTATTATACAAATACAATAGAGGATGGTAAGCATCCTTTAAATCAACAATAGCTTTATCAATAATATTAGGCAAATTACCATTCATTTCTATTGCCAGTTTAGCCTTGGCTTTTACAAAATCAAATTCACCAATGATTTGTAAATGTGATTGCAATAAAGGTGCATAAGCACTTAATTTTTTAGTTAAATCTCGCAACACTTTTTGTACTTCCTTGCTTTCTTCATACTCCAAAGAAAATACATCGTTGTTGAGTTGTATGGTTTCTTCTGGCTCAATAAAAGCAGTTTTTCGGGTATCGCTTTCACCGTGCAATATTCCTTTTACCTGCCTTTTATATTCACTAAAAACAGCTACAACTTTTCTTCCATTGCTAAAACTTTCATCAATATCTGCACTGTATCCAGCTTTTGCTAATTTACTTAAAACCCTTTCAAACACTCGTCTTAACTCATTTCTTTTCTTATATAAACTCATTCTTATTCTTGCCAAATCTTCACTTGCACTATCCTTTACATTGCCTCCTTCGTCTAATATTTCATCAATAAAAGCAATAACATTTTTTTCGTAATATGATTGTTCTATTAATTGTGTTAAGAAAGGGTAAGCCAGTTTTCTCTCTGCATCAAACCAGCGATAAATGTTGTTAATATTTTCGCTAAGAGATTTGATTTGTAAAAACTGTTCTCCGCTTAAAGTAGCACCAGCAATGGAAAGTAGCTTGATGTGGCGAGAAATATTTAAAGTAAAATCGAGTGGGAAATATTGGCTTTGCTGTTGAATGAGTTTGAACTCATTCGTTTGGTTCAACTCAGTTTCAATATATTTTTTATGGTTATGAACTCTTAGTTCTTCGGCTTTTTCTTTAGCAAATTCTGTGTTACAATGGCTATGCAAAAGCGTTTTAACTTTTGTAAATTCAAGTTGTGTAGGTGTAGATTGTGGGTATAGAAGCATAAATTAATAACGAACAAGTAATTAGAAACTGCAAAAAAGAGTGCAAATAAACTATTGAAATATTTATTCTTTTGTTATTTCTTATTAGTCTTTAAAGCGTATTTAACAATACCTGTTATCACTTATGCATAACTTAGATAGAGCTTTACATAGGCTCAATGTTGGCTTTACTTCGGAGTAACAACGAAGTATGAACGAAGTATGAACGTTGAGTGAATGAAGGCTAAACGTTGTATGAATACAAATTTGCAGCAGTGACTTTTATGTAAAAAGGATTCTTGAACGATTTTGTTCTAATGATATTGTATTGAAGTGGCGAAAGTTTTTAACATTTTGAAAAAAAATTTAACATTTTGTTAAGATTTTCAACATTTATAATTAATATTGCCCTCGAACACCCCAATAAAAGTAGTTAAGCATCTGAAAAATAACGTTCTTAAAATTAGCAATTATAGCTGTAAAGCCTTGTTTATATAGGGTTCTATGACAATTGCCTATTTTTTTTGAAACAAAATTTAACATTTATTTAACTATTCGAGAGCAATAAATTGCTGGACAGTAGAAACGAAAAACAAATTTGTATGAAACGAAATCAACTAAAAAGTACTTACGAAAATTCTTTTTGTAACTTTTCCTCTGTGGATGAACGAGAAAGTTTGTCCAGCAAATCAATCACTGAAACAATTTTTAATAATAACAAAAAACAATCAAGTATGATGAAGATGTACTCCTCTTCGAGGACAGTCAAGTTTCTTGCTGTCTTCCTAATGTCAATGGCATTAACGGTGTTCAGTTTGCAAAAAGCAAATGCACAGTCAGTCGTAGTTTCTGGTGCTAGCACTGGTAATGGTACTTACTCAACTTTGAAGGCAGGATTTGATGCCATCAATACTGGGTCGCAAACAGGTAGTAATATCCTTATTACTGTTACTGGTACAACGAATGAAACGGCGTCTGCAATTCTTAATCAAAGTGCTGGTCCGTGGGCAAGCTTAACAATTAAGCCTTCTGGCACGGCATCTATTACAGGTGCTATTACTGCTGGTAATCCATTGATTAATTTGAATGGTGCAGATAATGTAACTATTGATGGTTTAAATACTCTAACTATTAGTAATACTACTTCAAGTACAACAGCAGGAACAAGTACTATTAAACTAATAAATGATGCAACATTTAACGTTATTAAAAATGCGACTATTCTTTCTCAATATAATGCTGTTACAGTTAGTACTGCTAACGTTGGGGGTTGTGTTTGGTTTAGTACTGGTACAACAACTGGTAACGATAATAACAAAGTTGCTAATTGTAATTTAACTACTGTTACTACAACTTTCTCAAGAGGTGTTACAAGTTTTGGTTCTACTACATCTGCTACTTTAGAAAATAGTAGTGATACACTCACCAACAATAATATATACAATTGCTTTGCTGCTGGTGGTAGTAGTGCTGCTATATATTTAGCAACTGGTTCTCAAACTTGGGTTATTACCAACAATAATATTTATCAAACTGCTACACAAACACAAACAACTGCTGGTTCTTATTATGGAATATTCGTAGCTAACTCTGCAAACACCGCTGGTAGTTTTACTATCACAGGGAATGCCATTGGTTATGGTTCAAGCAGCAGAAGTGGTAGAAGCCAATACAATGGTACAGTAGGTACAACTTTCTATGGTATCAACTTTGCTCAACAAAGTACTGGTGGTGCTTCTACAATTAGTAATAATATTGTTTCTGACATTTCATATATTGGTACAAGTACATCAACTGCTTTTTATGGTATTTATAATTCTGGTACTGCTTCTACATTAACTGCGAATAATGATACTATTAAAAATATAGATTTAGGTACTGCCCACACGACCTCTTATATGATGAACTGGGGCGGTGGTACTACAATTACCATAAACAATTGCTACTGGAATAATATTAGAAGTGCATATTCAGGTACGGTATATTTATGTTATTTCCCATCTGCTTATACAACAGCTACTGTTACGAATAATACTATTGATAGTGTTGTGAGAACTTATGCCGGTACAAGCACCACTTATAGTTTTTATTGTTCAACTACAATGACTACTTATACTGCTAACAATAATACCATTACTCGTTTACAAGGTACTAATGCTGCAGCTTCTCCAACATTTTATTGTTTTTATACACCATCAGGTGTAGCTGAAACCTACAGAAATAACACGATAAGTAATTTTACTGTAAGCTCGGCATCTACTGGAACAAGTGGTAGCTTGTATGGTTTTTATGGTGGGTCGGGTGCAGGTAACAAGGTCTTAATTGGTAATACTATCAAAAATATAAGTATGCCTAACTTAAGCACAATGTATTGTTTTCGTGTAGGCGGTGCTGGTACTTATGACTCTATCGTAAACAATAAAGCTGACAACATTTTCTCAGGACCAAATGTATCATCTTTCTTTGTTTATGGATTATACATTAGTACTGGTAGTACGAATGATTATATGTATGGCAATAAGCTCTCTAACTTTACTGGTAATATATATCTTTATGGTCATTATATTTCTAGTGGAACTAATAACTATATACATGATGATACTATCACTAATATCACATCAGGTTATGCTTCTGCTACTTTATATGGAGGTTATATTGTAGGTGGTACCACAAACAACTTTTATAATAATAACATAAATAATCTTACCTTAACAAGTGCTACTACTTCAGCGACAATATATGGTACTTACATATCTAGTGGTACTACTAACTATGTTTACGGTAATACATATAGTAATTTAACTAACAATGGTACAACTTCCCCAAATCTTCATGGTGTATATATAGCTGGAGGTACAACAAACTATGTATATCAAAACACGATTAATACATTAAGTAATTCTGGAAGTACTTCACCGGTATTGAGTGGTATTTATGCTAGCTCGGGTACTAACAATGTTATTTATCGTAACAAGATTTATGATTTGATAGATAGTACAAGTCCTTCTTCAACTTCACCAATCGTTTATGGTTTATGGGTTACAGGTGGTGGTACAGGTACTGCACCTGGTTTCTTATTTTACGAAAACGTAATAGGAAATTTAAGAACACCACTTGCTAATAATATACAAGCTATTCAAGGTCTTGGTATTAATAGTACATCAAGTGCCACTTATAAAATTTATAATAATACTGTTTCTATTAGTGCTAGCAGTACACGTACCAACTTTGGTACTTTTGGTGTTTATCATGCTGCTTCTATAACAGCAACTATTGCTGCGTTAGATTTAAGAAACAACATTATCATCAATAACTCTACTCCTTCTGGAACTGGGGTTGTTGCTGCTTTTGTAAGAAGTTCAGGTGGTGGCGTTGCTAATCTTTTAAATAACTATGCAGCGACTTCAAATAGAAACATATTTTATGCTGGTGTGCCAAGTGCAACCAACGTAATTTATGCTGATAGTTCTTTACCATCTGCAGCTGTTCACGTTGCACAATCAATGTCTGATTACACAAGCTTAGCTTATGGTGCCTACACGATTGCACCTAGAGACGCTGCTTCAAAAACAGAGAACACAACTTTTGCAAGTACAACTGGTAGTGCTTCTAATTATCTATCACCTGCTACTACAGCATTTACTTATGCTGAAAGTGGTGGTGCAACTTTAGGTACAGGAGCTCCTTCAACATTCCCTTGGAAAGTTGACTACTTAGGTGCTATTCGTCAAGATAGTTCTGCTTACTCTGGTTATGGATCTGCACCAGATATTGGAGCTTATGAAATTAACAATGCTTCAAGCTTGTTGGTTTTATCTGACAATCCAAATGGTCAAGTAGATATTCAAAATATATCTGTTAATACAACTAACAATATTTTCCACCAAGCACAATTACAAGTTAATTATGGAACTGGTGTGTTAAGTAGTGTTTCTTTTGTATTAAATGGCACTAGTACTTATGTAAGTGGTGATGTTACAAGTTTTAAATTGTACTACACAACTACAAACAGTTTCTCAACTGCTAATTTATTGGGTACAGTTTCATCTACAAGTACAGGTAGTGGTGAAACAATAACTTTTAGTGGATTGAATAAATCTCTAACTACTGGTACATATTATTTATGGTTTACTGCAGATATTCCAGTTAGTGGAACTGTTGGTAATACATTGTTGGTAAATGCAATGACTGCAAGCAGTATTACTTCAAGTACTACTGGAGCAGCAGTTTCTGCAACTTCTTCAACAAGTGCAAGTGGTAAACAAACTATAGCTAATCCTTGTTCTGGAACGCCAAACCCTGGTACAGCTTCTTCAATTAAGTCTCAAGTTTGCCCTAACGGAACAACTACCTTGAGCTTAACTGGAACGACAGTAGGAACTGGAATTTCTTATGAGTGGCATTCTTCATTAGATAACTTTGTTACCCTTGACTCAGTTCTTGGTACCAATCCATCACAACTTACTGTACCTTCTAATACACTTACTTATGCATATCAGTGTAAAGTTACTTGTGGTAATAGTGGTCAAAGTAACTTCTCTAATATAGTTTCTGTGGCTACTTATAACACTGCAGTGTCAATTGCTGCAAATAATTCAGCTCAATACTGTGGTTACACAAATAACCCAATTACTTTAACAGCAACTACTGCTGGTGCAACTGCAACAAAAATTGTATGGAGTCCAGTTACAGATTTATATACTAATAATCCTGCAACTACTGCTTACGTATTAAATGCAAATGCTACGACAGTTTACTCAACACCAAGTGTGAGTGGAACATATACTGCAACTGCTATTTATA
>JANYEP010000206.1 GCA_025363075.1 Chitinophagaceae bacterium
CATAAATAGAATGTTAACGCTAAGATATATGAGTATTATAAACAAGTTTCATTTAACTAAAAAAGAAGCTACATGATGTAACTTCTTTTTTAGTTAAAATATTATTTAGTTTAAATTATTGATTGTTCAATTTGCTATTTCCCTTGCTGTATGCAAAGTAAATAACAAGACCCAAAGCCAACCAAGCAAACGATAAAAGTTGGGCTCTATGATCTAAGTTATACATTAAAAATACATTGATACAAATACCACAAACTGCAATAACTGGCAATGCTGGTACTTTAAAGTTACGTTGTAAATTAGGCTCTCTAACTCTTAATAGCCATACAGCAATACATACCATTGTAAATGCAAACAAGGTTCCAAAACTTGTCATATCAGCAAGTGTATTAATAGGTGTAAAACCAGCAACTAATGCAATAATTACTCCTAAGAATATTGAATTTTTGTAAGGAGTTTTATTTACAGGATGTAGTTCAGAAAAGAATTTTGGAATTAATCCATCTTTACTCATTCCTAAAAATATTCTTGATTGACCAAGCATCATTACCATTAATACTGATATTAAACCAACAGTTGCTGCAACAGTAATAATGAAAACAGCCCAAGGCATACCAGCAATTTCAAAAGCCATAGCTACTGGTGCTTTAATAGCGTTTGGATATTTGCCCAATGGATTAAAATCGTGATAGTTCATCATTCCTGTTAAAACCAATGAAACTAAAATATATAATACTGTGCAGACTAATAAAGAAGCGATAATTGCAAAAGGAACATCCTTTTTTGGATTGATTGCTTCGCCAGCTTGTGTAGAAACAGCATCGAAACCTACATAAGCAAAAAAGATAGCAGCAGCACCAGAAATGATACCACCCCATCCATAAGCTTCATGAACTTTAGTACCTTCTATAATTTGTGTAGCTTCAGGAATAAATGGAACCCAGTTAGCACTATGTACACAAAAAGCACCAACTATAATAACAAATAAAACGGCAGAAACTTTTACAACAACTATAATATTGTTTGCTTTAGCAGCTTCTTTTGTTCCTTTTACAAGTAATGCTGTAACCAATAAAACAATAATTGTTGCAGGCAAGTTCATAGAAAAACCAGTTCCCTGATAACTGCCTGGGTCTTGTGTTAACCAATTGGGCAAATGCACACCAAACAATCCAATTAATTTATTAAAATAGCCAGACCAACTAACTGCAACAGTCATTGAACCCATTGCATATTCAAGCACTAAACCCCAACCAATTATCCAGGCAAAGATTTCTCCTATAGTACCATAAGCATAAGCATAAGCAGAACCTTCTACAGGAATCATACTTGCAAATTCAGAATAACAAAGTGCAGCAAATACACAAGCAATACCAGCAATAATAAAAGATAAAGCTAATGCAGGACCCGCGTGATAATAAGCACCAGTTCCAGTTAATACAAATATGCCTCCACCGATGATAGCACCAATTCCAATAGCGGTTAAACTCCATTTGCCAAGCACTCGTTTAAGTTCGCTTTTCTTCATATCTGCCTCAAAGGCCTCAATAGACTTTCTTCTAAATAAACTCATAAACAGTTAGATTAATTTTAAAATTGAGTTGGAAAAGTAAGGATTTATTTTATTGTGCAAATAAAACTTTTAATATTGCTACAATAAGAACAAACTAATATGCAAACTTCACAAGCTTCTGCTCCAAAAAGTAAATTAACTATCTACATTGTTGCTGCAATGATTTTAGGTTTTGTGGTTGGATTACTAGTTTTCAACTATGCAGCACCAGAATTTCAAGTTGATTTCTCAAAAAATATTAAGCTACTGGGTACTGTTTTTATTCGTTTGGTTCAAATGATTATTTCCCCTTTAGTGTTCAGTACTTTAGTAGTAGGTATTGCAAAACTTGGAGATTTAAAAGCTGTTGGCAGGGTAGGTGGCAAAGCAATGCTATGGTTTATTACAGCTTCTTTGGCTTCACTTTTATTAGGAATGGTTTTGGTAAATTTTCTCCATCCAGGTAGCACTGATTTAAAAATGGCAAACATAGATGGAGCAGAGTTTAAGGAGCTTTCATCTAAAGTGCAGGAATTTAGTTTGGCAAAATTTGTAGAGCATATTATTCCCAAAAGTGTGTTTGAAGCAATGGCTACCAACGAAATATTGCAGCTTGTAATCTTCTCTGTTTTTTTTGGCGTTGCGACAGCTTCTGTTGGTGAAAAAGCAAAGCCAATTATCAAGGCATTGGATGTGATAAGTGAAATTGTATTAAAGATTGTTGGCTATGTAATGCTGTTTGCTCCCATTGGTGTTTTTGGAACAATAGCAGGTGTAGTTGCTAAAAAGGGCCCAAGCATTTTTAAGTTTTATGGAATTTATTATGGTAGTTTTTTAGTAGGAATTTTATTGCTTTGGGTATTGCTTTGTAGTGTTGGTTTCATCATTCTTAAAAAGCGAATGCCAGAGTTGTTGAGGCGAATTAAAAACCCTTTACTCATTGCATTTAGCACTACAAGCAGCGAAGCTGTTTTTCCAAAACTCACTGAAGAGTTGGAAAAATTTGGTTGCAAGGATAAAATAGTTTCATTTATTCTTCCATTGGGCTATTCTTTTAATTTAGATGGAAGTATGATGTATATGACATTTGCAAGTATTGCCATTGCTCAAATCTATGGAATTGATATGTCTGTAGGAACGCAGCTAACAATGCTATTGGTTTTAATGCTTACCAGTAAAGGAGTTGCTGGTGTTCCAAGAGCGTCGCTCGTTGTAGTATTGGCAACCTGTGGAATGTTTAAGATTCCTTTGGAGGGTGTGGCTTTAATTTTACCAATTGATCACTTTTGTGATATGTTTAGAACAGCAACCAATGTGTTGGGGAACGCTTTGGCAACAAGCGTTGTAAGTAAATGGGAAGGAGAATTGGTGAATCCTGAATAAAGAATTTTAATGTTGTATTTACTTGCGTTCAACTTGCGATTAATTTAAGACCAACTTGCGTAAAAACGTTCACTCACTTCCTAAAAAACGGAAAGGCCAAAGGTAGAAACCTTAGCCCGTGTTTAATCCGTACCCTATGAAAACAAACTTTAATAATTCCTTTCTACAGGTGTTATATTATTTCTTTATTTCTGACATATATATAAACGGCTGCTGCTGAGTTTTATTTTGCAGCACCAAAAAAACATTATGAAATTCATTGATACACATAGCCATTTATACCTGCAAGAATTCGCCCAAGATATAGACACAGTAATGCTTAGAGCCAATAATGAAGATGTAAAAAAAATATTTTTACCAAGTATAGATTCTTCTCATCATCAAGAAATGTTTTTATTGGAACAAAAATTTCCTGATGCTTGTTTTGCAATGATGGGTTTGCATCCCTGTTACGTTAAAGAAAATTATTTAGATGAATTGAAAAAGGTAGAAAAATTGTTGAAACAAAGAAAATTTGCAGCAATAGGAGAAATAGGTTTAGACTTTTACTGGGATAAAAATTTTGCAAAGCAACAATATGAATCTTTTGACCAACAGATGCAGTGGGCATTGGATTATAATTTGGTCATCAACATTCACACAAGAAACGCAACACAAGAAGCTATTGAAAGAGTAAAACCTTTTGCACAAAAGGGCTTGAAAGGAATTTTTCATTGTTTTGGTGGAACATTAGAAACAGCAAAGCAAATAATTGAGTTAGATTTTTTACTAGGCATTGGCGGTGTTGTTACTTATAAAAAATCTGGTTTAGACGAAGTATTAAAAAACATTTCCCTTGACTATATTGTTTTAGAAACAGATGCTCCTTATTTAACACCTGTTCCATATCGTGGAAAAAGAAATGAAAGCAGCTATATTAAAATTATTGCACAAAAAATTGCTGATATAAAAAAGGTAAGTATTGAAGAGATTGCAGCAACAACAACTGCAAACGCCGAAAAAATATATGGTTGCTAACTTTGAGATGTTATTTTCGCATTCCTAAAATAGAGAGGTGTCCGAGTGGTTGAAGGAGCACGCCTGGAAAGTGTGTAAACGGGAAACTGTTTCGAGAGTTCGAATCTCTTCCTCTCTGCAAAAACCATATAAAGAAAAAAGCTTTTCTTTATAGCCTGAATAATTACGCTAATGGTTTTGCTACGCCATATCCCTTTTTTGCGAAGTGTTTTAACACACAGCCTCACCGCTTTTGGTGGCCCTCAAGGACATTATGGAATGATGCTAAAAACATTTGTTCACCAACGCAGAGATGTTACAGAAGAAGAGTTGTTAGAGTTTAATGCTTTTTGTAATTTATTGCCAGGTGCATCATCAACGCAAACACTTGCCCTTATTGGGTTTAAACGAGGTGGATTGCCGTTAGCTTTTATCACACTACTCATTTGGATTTCGCCAGCTTGTGTTATAATGGGTAGCCTATCTTTTTTAATTGATTATCTAAAAGATAGAAATTTACCTTTAAGCATTTTTAGGTTTGTACAGCCAATGGCTGTTGGTTTTATTATGTTTTCTGCGTGGCGATTATTTCATATCAGCATTAAAAATACCATTACACAAATCATTTTGTTTGTGGCAGCAGCAGCCACTTTTTTATTCTTTAAATCTCCTTGGATTTTTCCTGCTGTTATTGTGTGTGCAGGCATTGCAACTAATTTTAGTGATAAAAGGATTCCTCAAGTTGGTGTTCCTCCAAAAAAAATAAAATGGGGCAATTTTTTAATTTTTATTGCTTTGTTTTTAATGGCAGGCTATGCTAGTGAAACAGCATCTGAACAAAATTGGAAGAACAAAAAACTATTCAACCTTTTTGAAAATAATTACAGGTTTAGTAGCCTTGTTTTTGGTGGTGGCGATGTATTGATGCCATTGATGTATGAACAATATGTTGTGCGTCCACAAGCAGAAAGTGTGATTGAAACAAAACGTGATGTTTTGAAAATGGAGAAAGAAGATTTTCTTACTGGCTATGGAATAGTGCGAGCTATACCTGGTCCTGTTTTTTCTATTGGTGCATACACAGGAGGAATGGTTACAAGAAGCGAAAACAGTGGGTTTTATCAACTATTGGGTTGCACTTTAGGAGGCATTGCAATCTTTTTGCCTAGTGCATTATTGGTACTTTTCTTTTTTCCCGTTTGGAATAATTTAAAAAAATATGCTGCTATTTATCGTTCTTTAGAAGGTATTAATGCAGCAGTTGTAGGCATTATGATTGGGTCCATTTTTTATTTACTAAAAGATTTTTGCTACGAACAAATCTTGCAAAACAAACTCGATGGATGGCTGTCACTTGCTATTAGCATTGCTACTTTTATTATACTTCACAAAACAAAAATTCCTGCACCATTTGTAGTGCTTGCCTGTTTATTAGTAGGGTGGTTAATGTAACCTTTTATTCTTTAGAAGCAACAGTGTTTAAGCATTGACCAATAAATGCAATTACTTCATCTTTGCCAGTTTTTTTCTCTGCACTTGTTACAAAACTTTGTGGTAAAAACTCCCATAATTCTCGCATTGCATCAATAAACGCCTTTACATTTCTTTGGACAACACCAGGTTTTTCTTTGTCGGATTTTGTAAAAACAATGGTAAATGGAATTTGCCATTCGCCTAATTGATTTACAAATTCCAGATCAATTTTTTGTGGTTTATGCCTGCTATCAATTAGCACAAAAACGTTCACAAGATTTTCTCTTTTACGCAAATAATTTTCTATCATTTGCTCCCAACGTCTTCTGCTACTTTGAGCCACTTTTGCATAACCATACCCTGGCAAGTCAACCAAATACCAGCGATCATTGATTTCAAAATGATTTATCAATTGTGTTTTGCCTGGATTTGCTGATGTTTTTGCCAAATTCTTTTGATTCACCAGCATATTTATCAAAGAAGATTTACCCACATTGCTTCTACCAATAAAAGCAAACTCAGGTCTATCTGGCTTGGGACATAAATCGAAACTGGGAGCAGAAATTATATACTTAGCAGATTTTATTTGCATTTAGCAAATTTAGGCGAAGAAAAAACACAGCAAGTTTTTACATTTCTAAAACTTAAAATAACAACCCATTTCTACATAAAAAGAATTAGAAATTTTCTCTATCTGAGTTGCAGGTATAGTTACTTTTTTTAATGGATGTTGTGGGTCTGGAGTATATGTGTAGGGAAGAGGAACCTCTTGACCATTGGGCTTTGTTAGCTTATATACTGTAGTAATAGGGTTTACAGCTGCAACATAAGTTGGTGTTAAAAAAAGCCCCCATTTGTCACTATCAAAATTAATAGGCAAAGAAAACTCGTACGACATTATTTGAAACGACGCATTACTATTTACACTCAAATTGTATTGTTGTTGAGCTGATGGTTGATTTTGTTGGTGCAGTCCTAATTTTTCTTCTTTCTTACGTTTATAGTTTTGATAAGTACCAGATGTTCCAAAATATGCAGCAACAGTGGGTGTGATAGTAAATGTGCTTTTGCTTGTGTCGCTACTTAAACTAAAAGGATGATCTAAAGAAAGTGTTAATGCGAAATCATTTTTACTGCTACCAAATATTACATTGCCCGAAGCATTAATGTTTACAACGCTTGCATTGTATGTGGACGAACCTCCAATCTCAAATTTCGTGTCAGATTGAACATTATTGCTTTGATTATTATAAATGGGTTTGTTAAGATAAACACTTCCTCCAAAACGCTTGGTAGCATTAAAAGAATAACCCACATCAAAATTATAAACATCAACCCTTGCACTATCATTTGAAAGATAAGAAAGGCTTGCACTTGCATATAAACCAGATTTGTGATTGTACTCAATTACTGGCGTTAAATAGGGTGTTAATAAAGAATCTTTTCTACCCTGATAAACAGAGTTGGAAAGATAGCTTGCCTGAATTTTGAAATAGGATTTAGCAGGTTTGTATTTAAACAAATCATCTATATTAATGGAGTCTAAAAAGCCTTTGGTATAAACAATGGAATCTTCTTGTGAATGGGCATAATAACTACCCATCACAAGAAGACACAACATAAGTTTAAATTTTATAGACTTCAACATCAATGTTAATTACAATAAAACTGCTTCAGAGGAAATAGCAGTATTAAGCAACTTGCTAATAGGGCAGTTTGCCTCTGCATCTTTTACGCTTGCCTGAAATTGCTCATTATCAATTCCTGGTACTTTTGCACTAACAATCAAGTGTGATTTTGTAATAGCACCATCTAAAAATTCCAACTCGCATTTTGTTTCTAAACTATCAGCAGTAAAGCCAGCAGCATTTAAAACAAAGCTTAATTTCATTGTAAAGCATCCTGCGTGTGCAGCAGCAACAAGCTCTTCAGGATTAGTACCAATACCATCTGCAAAACGAGTATTGAAAGAATATTGTGTTTTGTTAAGAACACCACTTTGAGTTGTTAAATTCCCGTTTCCTTCTTTACCAGAGCCATTCCAAACGGCAGAAGCTGTACGTATCATAATTTATATTTTTAGTTAGCGAAGATATAATCATTTATTTACGATTTTGGCATAAAAATGTTATGTTTTCATTCACCTATATTTGATGTTGAAATAGACCTAATGATGAAGAATTTATTTATTGCACTTGAAGGAATTGATGGCAGCGGAAAGAGTACACAAGTAAAATTATTAACAAAAAAATTGCAATCAATAGGGCATAAAGTTTATGCAACATTTGAACCAACAGACAGCCCAATTGGTAAAATGATAAGAGAAATTTTTAGTGGTAAAATGGAAGCAGACCACAAGGTAATAGCTGGCTTATTTGTTGCTGATAGATTGGATCATTTACTCAACAAAACAAATGGTATTTTAAAAATGCTGGATGATGGTTATACTGTAATTACAGACAGATATTATTTTTCTTCTTATGCCTACCATAGCCCATATATGTCGATGGACTGGGTAATTGAAGCCAATAGATTGAGTGCAGAACTACTTCGCCCAGACTTGAATATTTACATAGATATTTCTGCCGAAGAAAGTATGAAAAGAATTGCTAAAGGAAGAGCTTCAACAGAACTTTATGAAACGTTGGATAATTTAAAAAACGTTAGAAGCCTTTATTTGCAAGCATTTGAGAAGTTGAAAAGTATTGAAAAAGTAAAAATTGTTAATGGAGAAAGAACAGAAGAAATTATTTCAGAAGATATTTGGCAACACATTCAAGCAATTATTTAAAACATCAATTTTATATAGAATAGATTATGGGACAGAGAGATTATTTTGATAAAAAACCAACGCTTGGACAAAACAACAATGCACTTGTTACTTTGTTTGGAGCTAATGCTTTCATATTTCTTACACTTGTTTTTTTAAAGATAGTTTATTCATTAGATTATGGTTCTGCTGCTGAACCAATGTTTCAACAAAGAATTTTATATTGGTTTACACTATCACCACAAACACACCAATTGTTAGAAAAACCCTGGACAATATTGGTGTATATGTTTTCGCACTACAGCATTATTGGGTTTATAAGTAATATGCTATGGTTGTGGGCTTTTGGCTATGTGCTGCAAGATTTGGTAGGTAATAAAAAACTCATTCCAATTTATTTGTATGGTGGTTTTGTTGGTGGAGTATTTTTTCTTTTATCTGCTAATTATATTCCCTTTATTCACGAAAAAATTAGTGGCAATTATTTATTAGAAGGGTGTAACGCTTCTATTGTTGCTGTTGCCATAGCCACAACAACATTGTCGCCAAAATATAAAATGTTTCAACATATTGGCGAAGGATTTTCGTTGTGGATATTAACTTTAATTTTTATTGCTGTTGATATTTCTTTTGTGGCGTTTAGTAGCTTAGCCATTGCTATTGCTCACTTTGCAGCTGCGGTTGTTGGTTTTGTTTTTATTAAACAATTGCAAAATGGAAAAGACTGGAGTGCCTGGATGAACAATTTTGTATATTGGATTGATGATTTATTTAACCCCAATAAAAAGCATAAAAGAATAAAACAAGCAGATAGGGTTTTCTATAAAACCAATGAACCTATTTTTAGTAAAACAGCCAACGTAACAGAAAAACGAATTGATGAAATTTTGGACAAAATAAGCAAACAAGGCTACGAGAGACTTTCAAAAGAAGATAAAGATTTTTTGGAGAGAGCAAGCAAAGAAGCAGAATAAATGAACCAAAAAACCAAGCAAATACTTTTTAAGGGTTTAAATGCAATTGTTGCCATCAATGTTGTTTTATATCTATTGTCTTGTTTAACTCCTTTTGTAAACCCTGCTCACTTTTTTCCTTTTACTTTCTTGGCTTTGGCTTTTCCATTGTTGTTGTTGAGTATGATTTTTTGGATGCTTGTTTCTTTTTTTTATAAAAAAAAACAAGCTTTAATCCTGTTTGTTTTTCTCTTGTTGGGGTATAAAAATATTCATAGCACCTTAGGATTAAATTTTAGCCAGTCAACGTTACAAAGTAAGCAGGGTAATAGTTTCAGGGTATTATCTTGGAATGTAAAAGCGTTTTTATTACAAGAAAAAAAAGCCGATACTGCAAATAACCCAATGCGTGAAATGTTGAAATTTATTAAAAGCACAAATGCTGATATTTTCTGTCTTCAGGATTTTGAACAAACAGAAGGAGAGTCTTATTTCCCATATATTAATTACATAAAAAATTCATTGCATTATCCCAACATTTATTTCTCGATAGATATTGATACATTGATGCCCAATGGTCGTTGTCGTTATGGTACTCTTATTTTTTCAAAATTTAATATTACAAATTCTGGCAGCATATCCTACACAGGAAATCATTTTAAAGAAAGTTTAGGCTATGCTGATTTAGAAATTGATAGGAAAACCGTTCGCATTTTTAATACACATTTACGCTCAATGTATATAGGTATGCATAATAAAAAAACGTATGATTTTAAATACGTAATTGACGATACTAATTTAGTGCTTCACAGTACCACGTTTGAAAAATTAAAACGCTTTGACACAGCACACGTGCAACAGGCAATGCTTATAAAATCAGTAATGGATACAACAAAAATACCATACATTTTTTGTGCAGATTTGAACTCTGTTTCATCATCGTATGTGTATCATCACATAAGTAAAAATCTCACAGATGCCTTTGTAGAAAAGGGTTTTGGTTGGAGTGGAACATATAGTGGTATAGCTCCTTTTTTAAGAATTGACGTGGTATTGATGAGTAAAGAATTACAACCAACAAATTACTTTTCGCCTCGTTTAGAATTATCAGATCACTACCCTATTGTTACAGATATTTCTTTTAAAAAGTAGTTATCTTTCAAAGTACAAACTGTTACCACCAAGTTGGTTGAAACTAAATTCAATCTTGAAAACAATGTCATAAATTGTTGCAATGTCTAAGCCAATACCATAAGTATAAAGCAGTTTATTGTTGAGCTTATTGTAGTTCACATAAGGGTTTTGTACATAACCAACATTAGCGAAAATCTTGCCATAAAACTTAAATGGAATTTTGTTGTAAGTATCACCTTTTACAGGGAGATTCAAATTTTTGTTAAACAAATTTGTACCAACAGTTAATTTGTTTAACACACCAGCCATTCCATCTACAACATAATATTCTAAACCCTGCACTTGAAAACTTCCATAGCCCAATAAGTTTTGATTTATAAAATTGGGATTATAAGGAAACTTAATGGTAGCAATAGTTTCATTGCGAATGAATGATTTTTTTGAAATAGGTCTTGCAAATAAAACTGCTCCTGTTATTTGCGTAAGGTTGGACTCTTTATCCCAGCCACGTTCATACAAGCTAATGCTTCCTATGAATCCTTTTGTTGGATAAGCATTATAGTTGGTGTTGAAATATTGAAGGCTATAAGAAAAATCAAGATAGTTAAGTGATGTAATGCTATTGCCATAATAGTTTGGGTTAACAATAGCAACAGAATCATTTACTTTTTCAGCAGTGTAACCCAACCTAAACGTGTGTCTAAAGTGTTTGTTGGGTCGCATTGTAAAGGCAGCATCAATTTTTGTGTAGGTTTTTGCATCGCCATTTTGCAGTTTAAAAAACTGTTGCTTGTTACTCGAGTCTGTTTGGTAATTTACTTCTTTTTGTTTCGATTGAGTAATACCAATACTAAATCCATTGGTTAGTTTTTTATTGACAAATGGACGATTGTAGTTTAATATCATTTGCCTGTTGTACCCAAAAATTAACCAAGCATTTAATCTATCATTATTACCTGAAAAATTGTTGTGGTAAAACTTTAAACCATAATTAACCCTATTCAAATCGCCGTGCTGATTAACCAACCAATCGTTAAAGTTTCTATCAACCAATTTAAAATATGGCAATGGAAAAATATACCAACGCTCTTTAAGCAATACAATAATTGCAACCTTGTTGCTATCTTGTTTTGCTACGTTAACAGTTACCTCAACAAACAAGGTTGTATTAAAAATAAACTCTCTACTTTGTTTTACTTTTTTTGCAAGCTCATCTACAGCAACAGTATCGCCTTTTTTCAAAAACATTTCCCTAAGAACAATATTTGTCTTTGTTTTTTTATTGCCAGAAATAATAATATCACCAATAATTATATGTGCTTTTTGCTGCGATAATGAATCGCTTTGTGCAAATACATTCACGCTCAATAAAACCAAAATAACCAATAGGAGAAACTTCATTAATCTTAATATAATATTTTGAATATGGCGAATGTATGTTTTTTGAAGCCAATGTTTATAAGCCTTACAGCCTAATATAACATTCTTACTTTAATTGTTTCTTTTACTTGTTTAATCAGTTCAATTGCTTTTGTAGAAAGTTTTTTATCTACATCTAAAATCACATAGCCAATTAAATCATTTGTAGTAAGGTATTGCCCAAGAATATTGATTTTATTTGCCGAAAGTGTTGTATTAATTGCACTTAATACCCCAGGAACATTATTATGAATATGTAAAATTCTGTGAGCATTTGCAACAGGTGGCAAACCAATTGCTGGCACAGTGTGTGAGCCATTTGTAATGCCTTTTTCAAGGTAGTTAAACAATTTATTGCTTACATCTTCGCCAATATTTTCTTGTGCTTCTTCTGTGCTGCCACCAATATGTGGCGTTAAAATTACATTCGATAATCCTTGTAATGGCGTTGTAAAACTATCACCATTTTTTTCGGGTTCCCAAGGAAAAACATCTAAAGCAGCACCACTAATATGACCTTCTTTTAATGCAATAGCCAAAGCCTCTAAGTCAACAACAGTGCCTCTTGCATAGTTTATTAAGATACTTCCTTTTTTAAAATGTTTCAACATCGATTTGTTGATGATATTATCTGTTGATTCATTTTCTGGAATATGCAATGTAATAATATCAGCCTTACTTACAACCTGTTTAATATTGCTTGCACTATTTGCATTTCCTAATGGAAGTTTTGTTTCAACATCATAAAACAAAACCTTCATTCCAAGGCTTTCAGCCATTACACTTATTTGCGAGCCAATGTTGCCATAGCCAATGATACCAAGGGTTTTGCCACGCAATTCAAAACTTCCTTTAGCCTCTTTAAGCCACAAGCCTTGGTGTGCAGCATTTGTTTTATCAATAATTCTTCTTATTAAAATAATAGATAAACCAATCACCAATTCTGCCACACTTCTTGTGTTACTGTAAGGAGCGTTAAACACAACAACACCTTGTTTCGTAGCAGCCTTTAAATCTACCTGATTAACACCAATACAAAAGCAACCTATTGCTTGTAGCTTGGGTGCTGCTGCCAATATTTTTTTGGTAATTTGTGTTTTAGAACGAATGCCCAAAAGATGCACCTCTTTCAATTCTTTTATCAGCTCATCTTCACTTAATGCACCATTAAGTTTGCGAACATTAGTGTAGCCATTTTGCTTAAAATGATTAACTGCTTTGTCGCTGATGTTTTCTAAAAAAAGAATATTTATTTTTTCTTTGGGATAACTTGTGTTGCTGCTCATAGCTGCGAAAGTAAAGATGTAATAAATACCAAGCTATCTTTTGCTAATCATTGACGATAAAGGATAACGTAGATTTTCGTAACCCATCATATCAACTTTAATTGTGCCAACAACAATAGGGCTTTCAATTCTAAGAGGAATATGGTTAGCGTCGTCACTAACCCATACAGTCATATTTTCACCACCTTCAAAAATGGTTCCTTTAACAAGCAATGGCTTAAATTTTATCGCATTAAACTTGCCATACTTTGTTTTAATTTTTTCTTTGCCATCGTATTTTATGTAAAGGCTGTAAACCTCATTATCAAGAAACATATTAAATGGGATTTTATCGCCAGATTTATAGTTGTTGAAGTTGATGTTTCTTGCATAATATATAGAACTCAATACATCTTGCACACAATTTGGAACTTTAAAAACACCTTTAGCTGTTACTGCTGTATTTGCTTTTTGGTTGAAAGTTACATTTTCATAAATCTTGTAACCACCCTCATTTGCATCTCTTAAAAATTTATATGGTTGCAATGTTGCTGTGTCAAAATAAGTTTCATATTTATCTCGCACTTTAAAAATCCAATCATAATTACTATTGCTTGATCCATCTCCAACAACGTGATAAACACTTTTGTTGTTTAGTTTTTCGAGTGTTGTTGTAAAACTTGCGTTACCAGCATTTACATACAAACCTATGACTGAGTAATAAATGGTGAAATCAATTTTTTCACCATTTTGAAAAGCTGTGTTTCTTATTCCACAAAAATCATCTCCAGCCGAAAGCCTTGTAAACATTAGCATTGCAGCCAGTGTAAATAAAATATTTTTTCTCATTTAAAATAGTATTCGTTAAAGAATTTGGTTTTTTACTGTCGCTTAAAAAGCTTTACACCCAATACAGACAAACTCCCTGCCAATGCTGGAAAAACTCTGTTAATAAACCAAATGGCAGTAGCAGTAAATATTATTCCTGCCGTGTTTGGGCTAAGCAAACCTAGCAGTTGAATACTTATTTGTCCTCGTAAACCAAGCTCTGTTATTGCAACTGTTGGGACAATTGCGAGGATTAAAAAAATCACACAAATCATTAGTGTTAGTAATACAATATTTGCCTCTACCTGAAAAACCTGAAGCAACAACAAATACTGAACAACAAAAACTGCGTACCTAAAAAATGAAAGTAGTAAAACCTTGAATAAATCTTTTGTTGTAAAGTCTTCAACTTTTTGGATGAGGAAAGCATACTTTTTAATGAACCAAATTTTTTCAACTGCTTTTGTAACCCACGATAAACTAAAATAAACAAGCATTAATAAAATGGTACAAGTAACCAGCACAAACATTAATCCATAGTACCAAAAAGAGGTTAAACCACCATCGCCCAAGCCTTTTTCTGCAAATAAAACCCTTGAAAAAAACAATGCAATAGCACCCATTACAAACGTTACTATCACTTGGCTCATACTTCCAACCATTGTTAAAGAAACAGAACGAAGCCTGTTACCCTCATCCAAAAACATTACCCTGCCTACATATTCACCCAAGTTATTAATGGTGTTCAATGCAAATGCCTGCCCACTAAACACAGCACGAAAAGCTTTTAAAAATTTAATTTTTTGAACGCTTTTAATCAGCAATTGCCACTTTTTTGTTTCTATTCCCCAGTTTAAAAACATTAATAAAAACACTAAAAAGCATTGAATCCATTGGGTTGTAGAAAAATGGGTTCTAATATTATTCCAGGTTTGTTGTAAATCTTTTTGTTGAGTTATTTGTTTATAAATAGAGAAGGAAAACCAAATAAATAATATTGGACCAACAATGTAATTGATAAATATTTTTAATTGTTTGTTCAAACTATAGTGTTGTTTTACCAATCAAAAATAGATGTTGATATGTAAAGTTTTAAAAGAGAAATGTTAAATCGTTGAAATAGTAAACTTACTTTATTCAATAGTTACTAAGTAGTAATTCTTTTTACCTTTTTGCACCAATAAATATTTGTTGTGTAAAAGCAATGAGGAGTCAACTAACATTTGTAGTTCTTCTACTTTTTTTCTGTTAATCATTACGCCACCATTTTGAATCATTTTTTTTGCTTCGCCCTTACTTGGAAAAATATTAGTGTCTGCTAAAAAAGAAACAATATCTATTTCATCATTCATTTTTTTGGCTTCATAAGAAATTTTTACAATGCCTTCCATAGCTTCTAAATCGTCTATAGTAAGGCTTTCAGCAGGTGCTGACTGATTTGCAAAAAGTTTTTGTGTAGTTTCAATCGCATTATTTAATTCGTCTTTGCCGTGAACAAATTGTGTTACTTCTTCAGCTAACCTTTTTTGCAAATGCCTTTTACTTGCATCTTGTTTATGTGTTTCTATAATGCCAAAAACTTCGTCTTTGGGTAGCAATGTAAAAATCTTAATCCATTTTTCTGCATCATCATCACTGCTATTTAACCAAAATTGATAGAATTGATAAGGCGTTGTTTTTGTTGCATCCAACCACACATTTCCTTTTTCTGTTTTGCCAAATTTTCCTCCATCTGCTTTTGTAATTAGTGGACAAGTAAATGCAAATGCCTCGCCACTACTTTTTCTTCTGATAAGTTCAGTGCCTGTAACAATATTTCCCCACTGATCGCTACCACCCATTTGTAGTTTACAGTTTTTATTTTCATATAACCAATAAAAATCATAACCCTGAACAAGTTGGTAAGTAAACTCTGTGAAACTCATACCAGTCTCGCCTTCCAGCCTTTTCTTCACACTGTCTTTACTCATCATATAGTTAACAGTAATATGTTTTCCAACATCACGAATGAAATTTAGAAAACTAAAATTTTTAAACCAATCATAGTTGTTTACAATTTCAGCAGCATTGGGTTTTGATTTATCAAAATCTAAAAATTTTTCAAGCTGTTTTTGAACGCCTTCAACATTATGATTCAATACCTCCTCACTCAATAAATTTCTTTCTTCACTTTTGCCACTTGGGTCACCAACCATACCTGTTGCACCACCTACAAGTGCATAAGGTTTATGTCCTGCTTTTTGCAAATGAACCAGTAACAAAATAGGCACTAAACTACCTATGTGTAAACTATCAGCAGTAGGGTCAAAACCAATGTAGGCACTCGTTAACTCTTTGTTTAATTGTTCTTCTGTGCCAGGCATAATATCCTGTATCATTCCTCTCCATTGTAGCTCTTCTATTAAATTCATTTGAGAAATTTTATAAAAATATCGTTATAAATATTGAGCTTCAAAGATGCAGAACTCAAATGATATTGATATAAAATTAATTGTAGCAAGTAGGGCTGTTAACAAAAACCTTCTATAATATTTTAAGTTGAAAAGGGTGCATAAAATTATTAGTGCTATACTGCAAGTCATTGAGGGTTAGTAGCCTTAACAAAAAAGTTACTATAGCATTTAATTTTCTGTATAAAAATTTGGGTAAATACACAATAATAAAAAATATTTACTATGCAATCTGCGTGTATTAGTTACGTTATTTATAAACTAATTCTACATTTGCGATATGATTGTGCAAAACGATTTTGATATTAAAGAACTAAACATTGTTGAAACTGTTACAGCTTCAAACTTTCCATTCAATTTAATTGTTTGGAACGATGAGGTAAATAGTTTTGAATGGGTGATTGATTCTTTAATGAAAGTTTGCAAACACAGTGAAGAACAAGCAGAGCAATGTGCTATGATTATTCACTTTCAAGGAAAATACGCTGTTAAAAATGGCGAGTTTGACAAGCTAAAGCCAATGTGTGACGCCATTACAGAAAGAGGAATCAATGCTACTATTGAGGAAGTGGTGAATAAATAAAATACCTATTAAGTTTACTACACAGAATTTTAATTTATTCTATAGCAAGCCTATTCAATCTATCAATCTTCTACATTTGCATTTTACTTAAACAAATAAAATGCACACATCAACAATTAATATAGACGTTCATTTAAACAACGACAAAGTACCACAAGAAATAACTTGGAGTGCTGCAGATAGTACAGCAGATATGCACCAAAAAGCAAAAGCAATGATGCTGGCATTTTGGGATGGTGCAGATAAAAGTGCTTTACGCATTGACTTGTGGACAAAAGATATGATGGTAGATGAAATGGCTGATTTTTTTTATCAAACGTTTATGGGAATGGCAGACAGCTACGATAGAGCAACACACAATCACGAACTGGTTGGGGATATGAAAAAATTTGCAAAAGATTTTATCAAAAAATTTAAAGACCAACAACTTAAAGAAAACAAAGCAAATTAATTAAATAAACTTACATAATATGAACTTAGAACAACAAGTGATGGGTGAAATGAAAGACGCAATGAAAGCTAAGGATGAAGCTGCTTTGCGTGGTTTGAGAGCTATTAAGGCAGAAATTATTAAAGCCAAAACAGAGCCTGGTGCTAACGGTGAAATTTCTGCTGAAGGTGAATTGAAATTATTGCAAAAAATTGTGAAACAACGTAGAGATAGTTTAGAAATTTTCACAACACAAAATCGCCCCGACCTTGCTGTAAAAGAGCAAGAGGAAATTGCTATCATCGAAAAGTTTTTGCCTAAGCAATTGACAAGTGATGAAATTAAAGAAGCATTAAAAGCAATTATTGCAGAGGTTGGTGCAAGTTCTCCTGCTGATATGGGTAAAGTAATGGGTGTTGCTACCAAGCAACTTGCAGGAAAAGCAGATGGCAAAGTAGTTTCAGGCTTGGTAAAAGAATTATTAGCACAATAAAAAACTAATATTTAAAGTATTAAAACTAAACCGATGCTTCGGTTTAGTTTTTTCTTTTTTAAGACTTTAATTTTTATTTATGTTCATAGATATACTTTTTTTATTTCTCATTATTTCAGCTGTAATAAAGGGTTACAGCAAAGGGTTAATAGTTGCAATATTTTCTTTTGCAGCTGTTATAATAGGATTGGCTGCTGCACTAAAGCTTTCATCAACAGTTGCAGTATGGCTACAAAAAAGCGTTAGCATTTCAAGTTATTGGTTGCCATTTGTTGCATTTGCATTGGTAATGGTTGGTGTTATTTTTTTGGTAAAAATGGGAGCAAAATTTGTTGAAAAAACAGTTCAGTTTGTTATGATGGGCTGGGTAAATAAATTGGGCGGAATAGCTTTGTATGCTGCATTGTACACAAGCGTTCTAAGTGTAGTCTTATTTTATTTCGACAAAATGCAACTCATTAAACAAGAAACCTTTGTTGCTTCAAAATCTTATTGGTTCATTCAGCCCTGGGCTACAAAAGTGATTGCCATATTTGGCAAAATAATCCCAATTTTTAAAGATGTGTTTCAGCAACTGGAAACATTTTTTACAAGTAGTGCCAAAACATTTTCGTAGTTAATCTATCACAAGGCTTCCAAATTTTTCAGCATCATATTCGTGCTTCCAACGCTTATGAGTCCATAAATAATTTGATGGATTTTGCTTAATTTTTTCTTCAATAAAATTTACAAGTGATTTTGTTATAAAGCCATCAGGTGTTTCGTTTGGTGTTGTAGTTAACAATGTTGTTTCAAGTTTATAATAGCCCCTTTTTATACTGTTTATATACACCATTACAACAGCTGTATTTTGATTTTTTGAACCTTTTTCTGGACCCTTTACAAAGGCGGTTTTCTTTCCAAAAAAATCGACCCAATATGCATTGTGTGGATTGTGTGGATTCTGATCGGCAGCCAAACCTAGTGTATATGGCTTGTTTGAATATTGATGAAATTTTGAACGAAATTCATTGTTTGAAATAAGAATTGTTCCAAATCTTGAACGCATATCAAACATTATTTTATCAAATGCTTTATTGCTCATTGACGCATAAATACCCAGCCAATTATTTTTTAAATAAAAAGCAGCAGCAAAGTTCATAAACTCATAATTAAAAAAATGTCCTGAGTGCAATTGAATACTTTGTTGCTTTGAAGAAAGCTCTTCCAGTAAAACTCCATCAAATTCGACCCTGCGTAAAAACGCCTTTTTTGAAATAGAGATTAGCTTAATGGTTTCAATAAAAGTGTCAACAAATCGATGATAAAAATCTTTTGCTATTCTTATTTTCTCTTGTTCTGTTTTATTTGGGAAAGCGATAGACAGGTTGTTCATCACAACGCCTTTTCTATAACCCAAACAATAGTAAATTAGAAAATAAATTCCATCACTAATAAAATATAAGACTCTTAATGGTAAGAGAGATAACAAGTAAAAAAAAGGGAATATAATGTAGTAAAGGAACAATAATCAGAGATTAGGAGTCAGGCTTCTAAAAAAGTTATTGCTGTTATAAAATCTATAACAGCAATAACAAAATATTTATAAATCAAATTTATCCAACCAATGCTTCATAATCAGCTGCACTCAATAAAGCGTCAATCTCAGCAGGATTATCAACAGTAACTTTCACCATCCAGCCACCGGTGTATGGTTCATTGTTTACAAGTTCAGGATTTTTTTCTAATGCAGCATTCACTTCTGCAATTGTTCCTGCAACAGGAAGAAATAAATCACTAACGGTTTTAACGGCTTCAACACTACCAAAAATTTCACCAGTTGCAAAACTTTTTCCAACAGAGTTTATATCGCAAAAAACAATATCGCCAAGTTCACTTTGAGCAAACTCAGTAATACCAATAGTTGCAACGTTTCCTTCTAATAAAATCCATTCGTGGTCTTTTGTGTAGCGTAGGTTTGATGGGAAATTCATAATCTGAAATTTTAGTTAATTATTTTAATTTTCATTCTTACATTTTTAATAGGACGATCTGTTGTATAAACTTGCGTGGCAGCTATTTTATCAAGAACATCCAAACCAATATAAACCTCACCAAACACTGTGTAGTTCTGGTCTAAAAAAGGAGTTCCACCAATTCTTTGATAAATTTCTTTTTGGTCTTTTGTATAAATGTTTGAATTATTTAACTGTGCAGTGTCAGCCTTTTTTCCTTGCACAATATAGAACTGGCAATTGCTGCTTTTCTTCTCTGGGTTATTATCTCTTGCAGCAGCCAATGCTCCTTTTTTATGAATCAAATTACTTCTGAATTCTGCTGGAATCATTGGTTGGTTTGGTACTTCGCCTGCACCAAGTGTAGCTGTGCTATCTGCGTGTTTACTTGTTGGGTCGCCTCCTTGAATCATAAAACCATTGATAACCCTATGAAATAACAAGCTATCGTAAAAACCTTGCTTTACCAACTTTATAAAATTATCTCTGTGTAAAGGAGTGCTGTTATATAAACGTGCTGTCATTACACCAAAATCTGTGGTAATTTCTACGATTGTCTCATTAGATTTTGGTTTGCCACTATTTGCCTGTGTTGTTATAGGCTTTACCACTTTTGATTTTGCCTTTTGAGCAAATAATCCAATTGAAAAAAACAATGTTGCTACTAAAAATAATTTCTTCATTTATTAAATAAATTCTTGTTGTTCAAAATAAAAAAGAATGTGGTCTTTTAAAAAATTTTCTTGTTCAATTAATCCAAATGATGGTAACTCTTTTAATTGTGTAAAATGTGGCCAACCTTCAGCATCAATCAATTCAAGCTCATAATAACCACTGCTTTTAAGCACAGTACAAACAGCCACGTGCATTAAATCTTGCTTTTGCTCCTTGCTAATTTTTTCTACCAAAAAACCTGTTTCCTGCAATCCAATTAAAAATAGAATGGCTTCTGTATCTGGTTTTTTTCCAAATTTGTCAAGCAACTTCGCCTCCAAACTCCACCATCGCTGCTGCAAATCATCTTTCACATTCATCGGGCAAAAGTAATGTTTAAAGACATATTGAAATCAATCGTTTTATTTAAACAAAAAATAGTAAACACAAACACTATCAAAATAAATTTTTACTCTTAAGTAAGCGTTTGCAGTATTTTCGGCAAATCAATTTTAATGCGTTAATGAAATACTTTTTTATACTGTTTAGTACCACATTTTTTTCTTGCCAATTATTTGCACAAAGTGCTTCAAAGCCATACTGGCAGCAGCAAGTAAGTTACAATATTGCAGTTTCTTTAAACGATAAAGACAACACTATTGATGCCTTGGAAAAAATTGTTTACACAAATAATTCACCTGATACTTTAAAGTTTATTTGGTTTCACATTTGGCAAAATGCATATAAAAATGATAAAACTGCGTTTAGCGAACAACTATTAATAAACAGCAGAACAGATTTTTATTTTAGTGATGAAAAAGATAGAGGTTATACAAATAGACTTGATTTTAAAGTTGATGAAACAAGTGCAAAAATTGAAGCTCATCCACAATATATAGACATTGTGAAACTATTGCTACCAAAGCCTTTGCCACCAAATCAAAGCATTGCAATTGAAACTCCCTTTCATTCAAAATTGCCTTATAATTTTTCTCGTGGTGGGCATATCGGTAAAGATTATCAGCTAACACAATGGTATCCAAAACCAGCAGTATATGACAACAGAGGTTGGCACGAAATGCCATACCTTGATCAAGGTGAATTTTATAGTGAGTTTGGTAATTTTGAAGTGAACATAACTGTGCCAGGAAATTATTTAGTTGCAGCTACAGGTGAGTTGAAAACAGCATCAGAACTGGATTTGCTGAAGAAGTTGGGCAAAATGAAACTTGCAGAACAGCCAAACTATTTAGTTGAAGATGAAGTTGAAATAAAGAAAAGCTTTTTTCCTGCAAAGCCTATTAAAAAAGTAGCGATTGCAGCAGCAAAAGAAACAAAAAATATGGAAACAAAAACACTTCTTTTTACACAAAATAATGTTCACGATTTTGCCTGGTTTGCAAGTAAAAACTTCTTAGTTCAATATGATACTGTGCAATTAAATAGTAAAGTAGTTGACTGTTTCAATTTTATTTCAAAAAGTAGAGAAAGAAGATGTAAAAACAATGTTCGCTTTATAAAATCTACATTAAAAAACTATGGCAAATGGATTGGAGAATATCCCTACAACACAGCAACAGTAGTAGTTGGCAAGCAAAATAAAGAGGATGGAATGGAATATCCAACCATAACTTACATTAATATTGATGATAGTTCTTGGAGTATCGGCGAAATAATTTCTCACGAACTTGGACACAATTGGTTTTATGGAATACTTGCCAGCAACGAAAGAGAACATCCGTGGATGGATGAAGGGATGAATAGTTTTTATGATAAACGAAGTGAAGTTGAACCAAAGATTGTAAATAGCACTATGAATATGTTTTTTAATTCATTAATTAAAATTCACAAAAACATCGGGATAGACACAAATTCATTAGCTTATCCAAAGTATTACTATGACTTGATTGTTTATGAAAAAGCTGCTATTTGGATGAAGCAATTAGAAAAATATTTGGGTAAAAATGTTTTTGATTCTGCAATGAATGTTTATTATAAACAATACCAATTTAAGCATCCATATCCTCAAGATTTCAAGAGAATAATTGAACAGGTTTCTGGCAAAAATATTGATAAATTGTTTGCAAAATTATATAACAAAGAACCATTTGATAGGTCAATTAAAAAAACAATTAAACCAGCGTTTTTCTTTCCATTTAAAGAGACAAATAAATATAATCACATTTCAATTACTCCAACTGTTTCATATAATTTTTATGATGGAATACGCTTGGGCATTGCATTACACAACTATCAACTGCCTTTACCCAAGTTTCAATTTGCGATAAATCCAAGTTATGGAACGAATAGCAAAGCATTCAATTTTTTTGGACGAGCATCTTATAATATTTATAAAAAGAAATCTTGGTTGGAAATTGCAACAAGTTTTCAAAAATATACTTACGATGATTTTAGACCAGATGCAACAAACGAACATTATTATTTATCCGTTAATCGTTTTGTACCATCAATAAAATACACGATGTATAAAAATGATTTACGCTCCACAGAACGTACTGTTATTGGGTTTAAAACATTTTACTTGAACACACAAAACTTAAATTATACAAACAAAGACACGAACAATATTTATTCAACAAAGTCTTATATCAATCGTTTATACATCACAAAATTTGATACCAGAATTTTATATCCTTATAGTTTAAATTTGAACATTGATCAAACAGAAGACTTGCTACGACTGGCTTTCACAGCAAAAGAGTTTTTTAATTATGGCAAAAGAAACGATGGTGTTGCTGCTCGTTTTTTTGCAGGAAAAATATTTTACACCAAATCAAAAACATTTTTAACACAATATAATAATAGTCAATATCAATTAAACCTAAGTGGTGCAAATGGTTATGAAGACTATACTTTCAGTGATTATTTTATTGGAAGAAGGGAGGTGCAAAGAGGTTGGCGTGGACAACAAATTATGGAGCGTGATGGGTTTTTTAAAGTAAGAACAGATTTGCTTGGAAGCAAAATTGGCGTTACTGATGATTGGTTAATGTCAGTAAATTTAAACTTCGATTGCCCAACTTTTCCAACCCTGAAAGCCTTTGTGGACGTTGGTACTTATGCAGATGCTTGGAATGATAATTCAACAAATGGTAGATTTTTATACGATGCAGGTTTGCAACTATCTTTCTTAAAAAATGGTATCAATATTTATTTTCCAATCCTTAACAGTAAAGATTTTCGAGATTATAACCAATCATACATTGGTAAAAATATTTTTGCAAAATCAATTAGTTTTAGCATCAATATTCAAAATTTACAACTCAATAAACTGAGTAGAAATATTCCTTTATAAAGCCAAGTTTTATGCCTCAAGAAATAACATTGAATCAAGCACAGCAACAAGTTGATGAATGGATAAAAGCCATTGGTGTTCGCTATTTCAACGAATTAACCAACCTTGGAATTTTGGTAGAAGAAGTAGGCGAACTATCAAGATTAATGGTTAGAAAATTTGGCGAGCAATCTTTTAAAAACAATGAAGCAGAAAAAGATTTAGGTGATGAAATGGCTGATGTGCTATGGGTTTTAATTTGCCTGGCAAATCAAACTGATGTTAATTTAACTGATGCTTTGCAAAAAAATTTTGAAAAGAAAACAACAAGAGATAGAACAAGACACGTTGAAAATGATAAGTTAAAATAAATAGATTTTTACTTTATGAATAACGCTTTCCTTAAATCTCAATTCTTACTTAGAGATGATATTACATACTTAAATTTTGGCTCTTTTGGTGCTTGTGCAAAACCTATTTTTGAAAAGTATCAGCAAATGCAATTAGAGCTTGAACAAGAACCTGTGCAATTTATAACAGCCAATGGAATTCAATATTTACAAGCATCTCGAGATGCTTTAGGAAATTTTGTTGGTTGCAATGGAGACGATTTGGTGTTTGTTACCAATCCATCCTATGCAGTAAATATTATTGCAAAGAGTTTTGATTTAAAGGCAGGAGATGAAGTGCTTACGACAAATATTGAATATGGTGCTTGCGATAAAACCTGGAATTATTACTGCAAGAAAGCAGGTGCAAAATATGTTCGTCAAAACATTGAATTCCCTTTAACTACCAAGGAAGAATTTGTAGAACAGTTTTTTAAAGGGCTTACGCCAAAAACAAAACTTGTTTTCATTAGCCATATCACAAGTGCTACAGGCTTGCGTTTACCTGTTGAAGAAATTTGTGCTATAGCAAAACAAAAAGGCATTATGACTTTTGTTGATGGTGCTCACGCTCCTGGGCAAATTCCTTTAAACCTATCAACATTGCAAGCAGATATTTACACAGGTGCTTGCCACAAGTGGATGATGACACCCAAAGGCAGTTCATTTCTTTATGTTAAAAAAGAGTATCAAAAACTGTTTGATCCATTGATTGTAAGTTGGGGTTATGATAGTGCGTTTCCATCTCACTCACAGTTTTTAGATTATCACCAAATGCAGGGTACAAGAGACTTTTCAGCATTTTTAACTATTCCAACTGCTATAGATTTTATGCAAAAAAATGATTGGGAAAATGTTGCAAAAAATTGTAGAGAATTAGTAAAAGCAAATGCTTCAAGGTTTTGTAAACTATTAAACGCACAACCATTAACACCAATCAACGATGACTTTTTAGTGCAGTTGTATAGCATAGAAATTAAAACACAAGAGCCAGAAAAATTGCACCAATTATTATTTGAAAAATACAAAATACAAATTCCAGTAATGAGGCAGGATAACAAAGTTTTTATCAGGTATTCCATTCAGGCATTCAACGCACAAGAAGATTTGAATAAACTAGCAAATGCCTTGGAGGACATTATAGCTAAAACTGATTTGATAATAGTTTAAAACTATCTCAACACTTTCATCTTTATCATTTCAATTCTTGTATCACTAACATTAAGAATGTCGAATTGATAATTATCAATAATGATACTTTCTTTAGCTGCAGGAATGGCTTCGTGCTTGTCAATGATGTAGCCACTAAGCGTTTCAGATTCTGTATCTTCAGAGAATTTTAAATCGAAATTTTCTTTTAAATAATCCAGTTCCAATCTACCACTAAAAATAAATTCTGATTGGCTGATTTGCTTTTCAACAAACTCTTCAACATCGTGTTCATCCTTGATTTCACCAAAAATTTCTTCCAATAAATCTTCCATTGTAATAATGCCAGCTGTGCCACCAAATTCATCAATTACCCACGCAATGCTTTTGTGTTCTTTAGTAAATTTATTAATCAAATCGGCAGCTCCCATACTTTCTGGAACAGCAGGAATTGGTAATAAAATTTCCTTAACAGTATTGGGTTTTTTAAATAAATCTAATTGATGAATATAACCTTTTATCTCATCAATACTATCATCATAAACAATCAATTTGCTCAACTTAGTATTTACAAAATGTTGTTTCAATTCAGCAATAGATGTATTAATATCAATTCCTTCAATCTCTGTTCTTGGTACCAAACATTCACGAATTTTAATGGTTGGCAAACTCATTGCATTTTTCAAAAGCTCTTTGCTGTGTTCAGGATTATCTTCTCCATGTTCTTCGTTTTGTGTAATGAAATGCTCTAAGTCAATGTGGGTGAAGGCTTCGGTTTTATTTTTAACATTGATGTTAAATAAATATTTTAAAATCCACTCAGCAACATCAACAAAAAATGAAGCAAGAGGTTGCAGAATATTATAAAAAAAGTTTGCAATGGGCGAAAAGAAAACCAATAAAGAATCATTTTTACCTCTAAAAATTGCTTTAGGAATAAATTCTCCAAAAACCAGTACAACAAATGTTGATAAAGCAGCATCGACAAGTAATTTCAAAAACTGATTTTCGATTTTTAGTGGAGACCAAATAGACGTGTGCAATAGTTCGCTGAAGAGTAAACCATATATAACCAAAAAAATATTTAAGCCAACTAAACAGCTGCCAATAAACTGTGCAGGTTGCTCCATAAACTTTCCTAAAATAATACCACTGCTTTTGCCTTGCTTTTTCTTAAGCTCAATACTCAAGCGATTTACGCTAACAAAAGCAATTTCGTAGCCCGCAAAAAAACCAATAAAAATGAGGGTGATAGCAATCCACCCAATAATATAAAGTTCACTCATTAACACGAAAGTAAGAAAATGTGTCATTGCTATAAATATTTATTATATAAAAAGCATATTGGGTTTATGTTTATCTTGCATTAAATCTTACTTTATGGAAATCAATTTTGACGAGTTGCTTACTGTAACTTTTACACTTTTTGCCATTATAGATATTGTTGGTTCTGTGCCAATGCTAATAGCTTATAAAGAAAAAATGGGAGGCTTAAATTCTATAAAAGCTACATTGATTTCTGGTGCATTAATGGTATTATTCTTTTTTGTTGGTAAACCTTTTTTAGGCTTGCTTGGCGTTGATGTAAAATCGTTTGCTGTAGCTGGTTCTATTGTTATTTTTATATTAGGATTAGAAATGGTTTTAGGTATAGAGTTTTTTAAATCAGAAAAAGATTCAAAGGCTGGAACTATTGTGCCTATTGCATTTCCATTAATTGCAGGCTCAGGAACACTTACATCAATAATGAGTTTAAAAGCTACATTTGAAAAGCACGACAAAAACGAGTATATCATTTTGATAGCTATTTTCATCAACCTTATTATCGTTTATTTAACACTCATCTCATTAAACACTATCGAAAGAATTTTAGGCAAGGCAGGATTAATGGCTGTTCGTAAGTTTTTTGGTGTTGTTTTACTTGCAATTGCTGTAAAAATATTTACAACCAATATGGGAGCATTTGGTAAATAATTAAAATCAAGGCAAAAAGGAAAAGCCAAAAAGCATTTCTTTTGCAAATTCAAAATTCATAACATACAATATGCTTTCTCACTTCCTTACCTACGATGACATTCAATTGGTGCCATCATTTTCATCAGTTTCTTCTAGAAAAAATATTAGCCTTGCAACCAAAGTTACAAAAAACTATAGTCTTTGTATTCCCTTGGTAGCAAGCTGTATGGACACAGTGTGTGAACATAAAATGGCTATCGCTATTGCACAAATGGGAGGCGTTGGTTGCATACATAGGTTTATGACTATTGAGCAACAATCAAAAGAAGTTGCTAATATTTTGGTTGGTTTAAAGGAAGAAAAAGTAAATGCTATTTGGAAAACCAGTGGCATTGAAAATATTCCAGTAATGGCTGCTGTGGGTGCAAATGGCGATTATGCAGAACGAGCAACTTCACTTGTAAATGCTGGTGCAAATATTATTTTAATTGATGTGGCTCACGGTCATCACAAAAACGTTAAAGATGCGATTGCTGCACTAAAAAAATCTTTACCAAAACATATTGACATTATAGCTGGAAATATTGCAAGTGCCAAAGCTGCACAAGATTTGGAGGCTTGGGGTGCTGATGGTTTAAGAGTAGGTGTAGGAGGAGGCTCTCTTTGCACAACACGCATAAAGACTGGTTTTGGCGTACCAAATGTTACTTGTCTGCAACAAATTATTTCAGTTTCTACAATTCCAGTGATGGCAGATGGTGGCATTAAAACAAGTGGAGATATTGCAAAAGCATTGGCTTTAGGCTCACATTGTGTAATGTTGGGGTCGTTAATTGCTGGTACTAAAGAAGCTCCTGGACAAGTGATAGAAAAACCAAATGGGCTGTATAAACGCTATCGTGGTGCAGCATCTTTAGAAACTAAAACTGTTCACGGTCAAGAACAAAGAAATGTTGAAGGAGAATCAACTGTTATTCCTTTTAAAGGTGGGGTTAAGTTTGTTATTGCAGGACTGCTCGATGGTGTTCGTTCTGCATTGAGTTATGGCGGTGCAAATAACTTAAATGAATTTAGACCCGAATTTGTAATTGTAACCAATGCTGGGCAAGCAGAAGCGAAACCACATTTGTTGTTTTAGATAAAAAATCTTACATAAAGGGGAAATTTATAGAATATTGGAAAAAACTTTTCCACAAACAACCCCAAACCCCTACTTTTGCAATCCTTTATTTTTTAGATTGGTACCACAAGTGAGTTATGGCCATTAAAACACTTGTAAAATTGCATATTTTTAGCTAAACCGGATTACACATTTATGTCTACAACAACCTTAAACACTAGGATTAATTTTGCTAAAACAAAACACCTAGCAGCAGCTCCTGACTTACTGGATATTCAGTTAGAGTCTTTCAGAGAGTTTTTTCAGTTGGAAACAACGCCAGATAAGCGTAATAACGAGGGATTGTTTAAAGTATTTAAGGAAAACTTTCCTATTACAGATACTCGTAACATCTTCGTATTAGAGTTTTTAGATTACTTTATTGATCCACCACGCTACACAATTGTTGAGTGTATGGAACGTGGATTAACTTATGCTGTGCCTCTAAAAGCCAAGCTTCGTTTAAGTTGTAATGATGAAGAACACGTAGATTTCCAAACGATTGTTCAAGATGTATTTTTAGGGAACATTCCTTATATGACACCAAGAGGAACTTTCGTTGTGAATGGTGCTGAGCGTGTAATTGTTTCTCAATTACATCGTTCTCCAGGGGTTTTCTTTGGTCAATCTACTCATCCTAATGGTACTAAAATTTATTCTGCTCGTGTAATTCCTTTTAAAGGAGCTTGGATGGAGTTTGCTACAGACATTAACAATGTTATGTATGCATATATTGACAGAAAAAAGAAATTCCCCGTAACTACTTTATTACGTTCAATTGGTTTTGAAACTGATAAAGACATTTTGGAATTATTTGGAATGGCTGATGAAATTCCTGTGGATGCAGAAGGTTTGCAACCTCACGTTGGTAGAAAATTAGCTGCTCGTGTTTTAAGAACTTGGGTAGAAGATTTTGTGGATGAAGACACAGGTGAAGTTGTGAGTATCGAACGTAACGAAATCGTTATGGAGCGTGATACAGTTTTAGATGAGGATGGTATTGAGACCATTGTTGAAATGGGTATTGAAAGTATCTTTATTCAAAAAGAAGAATTGGGTGGAGATTATGCTATTATTTACAATACACTAAATAAGGATACTTCAAACAGTGAGTTGGAGGCTGTTCAACACATCTATCGCCAATTGCGTGGTGCTGATGCTCCAGATAATGAAACTGCACGTGGTATAATTGATAAATTATTTTTCTCTGACAAACGTTATGATTTAGGAGAAGTAGGTCGTTATAAAGTAAACAGAAAGTTAGAACACGCAACCCCAATTGATAAAAAGGTTTTAACAAAACAAGATATCATTGAAATCATCAAATACTTAGTTCGTTTAACGAATGCTAAGGCAGAAATTGATGATATTGATCACTTATCAAATCGTCGTGTGAGAACAGTTGGCGAACAATTATATGCTCAATTTGGAGTAGGATTGGCACGTATGGCTCGTACAATTCGTGAAAGAATGAATGTAAGAGACAATGAGGTTTTCACACCTGTTGATTTGATTAATGCTCGTACACTTTCTTCTGTTATTAACTCATTTTTTGGTACATCTCAATTATCTCAATTCTTAGATCAAACTAATCCGCTTTCTGAAATTACGCACAAACGTCGTATTTCAGCATTAGGACCCGGAGGTTTAAGTAGAGAAAGAGCGGGTTTTGAGGTTCGTGACGTACACTACTCACACTATGGTCGTTTGTGTACTATTGAAACACCAGAGGGGCCAAACATTGGTTTGATTTCTACACTTTGCGTTCATGCTGCTATTAATGATATGGGCTTTATTGAAACGCCATATCGTAAAGTTGATAATGGAAGAGTGAATTTGAAAGAATTCAAATTTATGAGTGCAGAGGAGGAAGAAGAAAAGAAAATTGCACAATCAAATACACCAATTGATGATAAAGGTAATTTCCTTGAAGAGAAAATTGTAAGTAGAGATACTGGTGATTTCCCAATTTTAGATAAAGCCGATGTTCAATATATGGACGTTGCACCAAACCAAATTGTTGGTTTGTCTGCATCATTAATTCCTTTCCTTGAACATGACGATGCTAACCGTGCCTTGATGGGATCGAATATGCAACGTCAAGCTGTACCATTAATTAGAATGGATGCACCAATTGTAGGTACTGGATTAGAAGCAAAAGCAGCATTGGATGCTCGTATTCAAATTCACGCAGAAGGAACTGGTGTTGTTGAGTTTGTTGATTCAAGAGAAATACACATTTTGTATGATAGAAATGATGGCGATAGGCTTATTTCTTTCGACAATGATTTGATGATTTATAAACTAACTAAGTTCGTTAAAACAAACCAATCTACTTGTATTAACCTACGTCCTGCTGTTAAAAAAGGACAAAAAGTTAAAAAAGGCGATTTCTTAACTGAAGGTTATGCTACCCAAAATGGTGAATTAGCTTTAGGTAGAAACTTGGTGGTTGCATTTATGCCTTGGAAAGGTTACAACTTTGAGGATGCGATTGTAATTAACGAAAAAGTGGTGCGTGAAGATTTATTTACTTCTTTACACATTGATGAATATGAATTAGAAGTTAGAGACACTAAATTAGGTGAGGAAGAATTAACTTCTGACATTCCAAATATTAGTGAAGAAGCAACTAAAGACTTAGATGAGTATGGTATTGTAAGGATTGGTGCTACTATTAAAGAAGGCGATATTTTGATTGGAAAAATTACTCCAAAAGGAGAAAGTGATCCAACTCCAGAAGAAAAATTATTGCGTGCAATCTTTGGTGATAAAGCAGGAGATGCAAAAGACGCTTCTTTAAAAGCTCCAAACGGAACTGAGGGAACTGTTATCGACAAAAAATTGTTTCAACGTGCTAAGAAAGATAAAAATTCTAAAGTTCGTGAAAAAGCAGCTTTAGAAAAAGTTGAAAAAGCATATCATTTGGTTGTTGATGCTTTAAAAGAACAGTTAGTTGGTAAACTTCAAATTTTATTGAAAGACAAAACTTCTAATGGCGTAACAAATAGTTATGGTGAAGTTTTAATTGGAAAAGGAGTTAAATTCAATTCTAAAAACCTTTCAACATTAGATGTTCAAGGTATTAATCCATTAGGTTGGACAGGCGAAGAAAATGTTGACCAAGCTATCAATACTTTATTGCACAACTACACTATTAAGTACAACGAAGAGTTAGGTAGATTTAAACGTGATAAGTTTAATATTTCAATTGGTGATGAATTACCTGCTGGTGTATTAAAACTTGCTAAAGTATATCTTGCAGTAAAGCGTAAGTTGAAAGTGGGAGATAAAATGGCTGGTCGTCACGGAAATAAAGGTATTGTTGCTAAAATTGTGCGTGCCGAGGATATGCCATTTATGGAAGATGGAACACCTGTTGATATTGTGTTAAATCCATTGGGTGTACCTTCTCGTATGAACTTAGGACAAATTTATGAAACCATTTTAGGTTGGACAGGTTTGAAACTTGGTAGAAAATATGCAACACCAATTTTCGATGGTGCAACCACTACCGAAATTGAAAACTTGTGTGTTGAAGCTAATATTCCTTTAAACGGACATACTTATTTGTATGATGGCGAAACGGGCGAAAGATTTCACCAAAAAGCAACTGTGGGTGTTATTTATGTAATTAAACTACATCATATGGTGGATGATAAAATGCACGCTCGTAGTATAGGACCATATAGCTTAATTACACAACAACCATTGGGTGGTAAAGCACAGTTTGGTGGTCAAAGATTTGGTGAAATGGAGGTTTGGGCATTGGAGGCCTATGGTGCCGCTAACATTTTACAAGAATTATTGACACTTAAATCTGATGATATTATTGGTCGTGC
>JANYEP010000113.1 GCA_025363075.1 Chitinophagaceae bacterium
GGGATGCAATGGGAGTAACAGTTTCAATAGCCTGTGCTATCCACTGTGCTGTTCTGCCATTGGCTCTTAGTAGTTTACCTTTATTTGGTATTAATATAATTGATAATAACTATTTCGAATATGGAATGATTGCTCTTGCATTTGTTGTTGGCTCTTATTCCCTTTATCACGGCTTTAAAAAGCACCATCATAGGTTGTTACCTTTTATTTTAATACCAAATAAAGGTAAACTACTAAGAGCCAATGGCAGAACAGCACAGTGGATAGCACAGGCTATTGAAACTGTTACTCCCATTGCATCCCAATTTATTTTGAATAGTGGCATTGGGCAAATGTAAGTGTAGGTGTTTAAACGCTGCAATCATTTACCAAAAACAAAAAAGGTTATCAGTTTTTAAGTTGATAACCTTTTGATATGAGTTGATGAAATGGTTAGAATTTTATTACTGCAAAAACAGAGAAGCCTTGTCCTTGACCAATGTTTGTGCCATTGAAATCTCTAAAAATGCTGGCGTATAATGATATGTTTCTGTCGAGTCTTCTGCCAAGTGCAAGCGAACCTCGTAAGTAGCTGTAATCTTTGTTGATGTAGGGATTGTAGATTGCAGAAGTGCTTACATTGGTTCCTCCACTGCTTGATGAAACATAGTTGAGTGTACCGCTAATTTTCCAATCTTCGCCAAGAGGCACACCCACTGTTGCATTTGCAAAAAATACAAATGGGCCAGTTGAGCTGAAATAGTTTCTAAAGCCGCCTTCTAAATCGTAATAAACATTTTTCATACTTTTAGTATTTGTACCTGCAAAGCCAATTTTTGCTTCTATTCCAACTGAGCCTAAGCCTGGTAGTAATTGAGTTTGTAGGTTATCGTACAATGGAATAATTAATGAACCTGTAACAGAAAGATGCTTTGTATAGTCGTAGTGATTAAGAAAATATGTAAGCCCAATTTTTGCATCACCCATAGCAGATAATTGTTCTGTTTGAACACCATTTGTTGAGTAGGTATTGGTTACATAAGGCAGGTTAAAAACCAAATCCCAGTCTCTATCAATTCCATAACCTCCGTATAAACCAAAGTAATCAGATTGAAATTGCCCATTGTTATCGAAATTTGTTGAAGTACCATCTGGTTTCCAATATCCATCAGCAGTGTAATGAGTGTAAGTAGGTACCAGCAACCATCTTCCACTACCAATAGGAAAACCTGCAAAAGATTCTTGCTGCATCGTTACAAATAGAGCAACAGTTAGTAGGCTTTTTAATATTCTATTTTTCATTGATGAATTTTTATAAAGTTGTAATTAATTTTATGGCTGACCAAATTTTTCTTTTATCCAAGTTTCTTTAAATCCGTAGAATGCTTTATCCAATGAGTTTCCACAATCTTTACATTCATACTTGTCTTTTTTTGCAGTTCTTAACTGACCAATAAAAGTATAAACACATTGTGCAGGAACATTTGTATTATGCAAACTAAATCCTGTTAATATTGGGCAATTAATGTATGGTGCAAAATAAACGGGATCAAAATATTCAAGTATTTTAATGGTGCTTTCTTTTGAGCTTCTTTTGCTATTATAATAGTTAATAAACATTGAAGCAGGAAAGCTGTAAGTCGTAATTCCTTCGGCAAAATTTATTTCATCTCGCATTCCTATAAAAGTTGGACTTTCTACCACAACTCCTTTTAATCTTGAGTCAATTGCACCCAAAACAGCTGCACAACCTGCACCTAAACCAGAGCCAGTTGTAATTACTTTTTTGGTATCGAATTTCATTGAATTTGCAAATTGAAAAATTAAGTCCAATCCTCTGAAAGCATCCATATATATACCTTTCAGCACATATTTATTTTTGTCTTTTAAATTATAAACACCCAATTGATCGTAGGGGAAATTATAGTTTTGGTTGCTTGAACCAGTACCTCTTGTATTGATGCAAAGCACTGCAACATCGTTTCTATATTCTGGAGACAACTCACCTTGATAATCTGAAATTTTATATATAACAGGGTTATTTCTTTTATTTTTTGGAACAGTTAGCCAACCATAAATTACTGCTTTATCAATCGATTTATATTCCACTTCAAAAGCATCATTTTTTTTAGTAGATAAATCTGGACGAGGTGTTAAAACAAAGTCTGGTTTTGTTGCTGCAAGCTCACGTTTTGCATTGTCCCAAAAATTTACAAAATCAGCAGGGGCAGCTATTTTAGAAACAATTTTTGTTGGTTCGTAGCCAAAACTGTAGCTAATGGTATCAGCATATTTATTGGTAATAATGCTCATATTTGAAATGTAAAAACCAGGCTGCAATTGACCAGATGCAAAAGAATAGTTCTTTTCAAAAATTCCTCTTTTTTTTATTGTAAAAGGATAAACTTCTTTATAAAGTGCAACACCATTACTGTTAGAAATTTGCATAGAGATGTCACCAGCCTGTGCTTCTTTTATTTTGTTTAATAGCTTTAAAGTGTAGCCAATATTCCTGCTTTTGCTGGTATAAATTCCGTCTTTATCAAATGCTTTTATGGTTGTTGAAATGGAACTTTTGTCTCTTATAAAACTATTAAAGGCAGTATTTACAGGTGTTGTAGTTGCATTGTTTGTTGTAGAAAATTTCAGTGGCTTTTGTGCTTGTGTACCTTCAACACAAATAATTATGAGCAGTGTAGTAGCCCATAATTTATAATTTAAAACACTGTATTTATACAGTTGAAGCATAGGTACGGTAGCCAAATTTTTATTTATAACGAAATTTTGTCGTAAAAATTATGTTTGGCAATTAATAATGAAGCAATTGATAGGCATTTTTATACAAATTCAAATTTTTCTCCATCAAATAGACCTTTATCGCTCAGCTTTAAATAAGGAATAACAAGCAATGCCATAAAGCTCAAGGTCATAAATGGAGATTGCAAGGTGCTACCCATTTCTTCTTTGGTCATCTTGTCTATAGCAGTATAATCTGTTGCAACTTTATAACCATCCTCAGCACTCATTAAACCTGCAACAGGTAATGGCACAATTGCCTGTTTGTTTTCACAAACAGCACTCACGCCTCCTTTTGCTTCTATCACTAAATTGATAGCAGCAGCAAGGCTTTCATCATCTACACCTACTGCCACAATATTGTGGCTATCGTGTGCCACTGTGCTTGCAATAGCACCCTGTTTAAAACCAAAATTTTTAATAAACGCCTTAGCAATTGGTGCAATATTGTAACGATTAATTACAACAATTTTTAGAATATCATTATTTACATTGGATGTTAGTTGTGTACTATTAAATGCCATTAATATTTTTGCTTCAATTTCAATTTTATTTGTAATCAATTGCCCATCCAATGCTTCTATAACAGGAACAGTTTCGTTGGAAAAATCTTTTGTAGTAATAATTAAATCACTTGCTGTTATTGGGTTACAATCAAATTTGTTTATTGGCTCTACGGCTTTTGATTGGATAAAAGAAACGCCATTTTCTGCAACCAATTCTCCATTGATGTATGTTTGTTTTATACTAAAATTTACTAAATCTTCTACCACAATAAAGTCTGCTGCATCATCAACACGCAACATTCCAACATTTAATTTATAGTGATTAATTGGATTAATACAAGCAGCCTGCAATACCTTAAAAAAATCAATTCCTTTTGCTACAGCCCTTGCACACAAAGCGTTTATGTGATTCACCGCTAAACTATCAGGATGCTTATCATCGCTGCAAAACATCATCATCTCTGGATAATCGTTTAGCAAATCAATTAATGCTTCAAAATTTTTTGCGGCACTCCCTTCACGAATTAATATTTTCATTCCATATTTTAATTTGTCCAAAGCTTCTTCAGCAGTAAAACATTCGTGGTCTGTAGAAATAATGACATTGCTTTTTTGTGGTTTCTCATTTGTTATTTGTTGTTCACTTGCAAATTGATTACTTGCCTGAATGTATTGCTGTGCTTGAGTTCCACGAAGTCCAGGAGCGTGTCCATCAATTGGTTTACCCAATTCAATTGCATATTTTATTTTTTTCATCACCTCTTCATCATTGAATAAAACACCAGGAAAATTCATCATCTCACTCAAGTATTTTATTTCATCTCTTTGCAATAATTTCTTTACATCATCACTGTTTAAAGCTGCTCCAGCAGTTTCAAAAATGGTAGCAGGCACACAACTTGGAGCTCCAAAATTAAATTTAAAGTTTACCTGTTTTCCATTTTCAATCATAAACTCTACGCCTTCCATTCCACACACATTTGCTATTTCGTGTGGATCACTAATAGTTGCAACAGTGCCGTGAACAACAGCCAATCTTGCAAATTCGCTTGGCACAAGCATACTACTTTCAACGTGAACGTGGCTATCAATAAACCCTGGCAATATGTAATTTGGAATTGGGAAATTGGCATTAGTAATCGGTGTAATTGATTTTATAATTCTGCTCTCTACAACAACTTCTGCGGGATAAATTTTTTTGTTGAGTATATCAACTACATTGCCAGTTATAGTAAATGAAGTATTCATATTTTTTTATTTAAAATGCAATAGTAATACTTGTAAAGTGAAGCGTAAATATTCAAATAATTTATTGCTTGTTTCAATTATTCCCTACTTTAGCCACAAACCCAAAAAAGATTTTATGCAAAAAAAAACTACATCTTGGTATAGCCCTGCTCTCAACAAAGAAATGCCTATCGCTTGCTACGGCGATTTTGGATTTGCTCTATTGCTTATCCCTACTGCTGCTGCTGATTATTTAGAGTATGAACGTTTTCAAATGATGGATGCACTTGCTCCATTTATTAATAGCGGTAAACTAAAAGTTTTCAGTATTGATAGCATCAATAACGAGAGTTGGTTGAATAATAATATGCAACCATCTCATAAAGCTATTCGTCAAAATCAGTTTAATGAATATGTGTTTAATGAAGTTATTCCGTTTATTAGAGCCAACACAAGCAACGAAACTTTTATATACACTTGTGGTGCAAGTTTTGGTGCTTTACATTCAATGAATTTATTTTTAAAACGCCCAGATATTATCAATGGAGTTATTGCTATGAGTGGCGTTTACGACTTATCAGAATATACAAAAGGTTTTTGGGACGATCAGGTTTACTACAATAGTCCACAACATTATATTCCTAACCTAACTGATTCTTTTTATTACGATAAAATAAAAGCAAGCCATCACATTCATATTTACACTGGTAGTGGAAACTACGAAGACCCAGAAGCTAACAGAAGATTTAGCCAGGTTCTTTGGGATAAAAACATCTGGCACGATTTAGATATTTGGGGAGCAGATATTAACCACGATTGGCCAACCTGGAGAGCAATGTTACCATACATTATTGGCAATAAATTTTAATTCATTTTACATATTTTATTTGACCGCATAAGAAACAAAAAATTATATGAGAAATTCTTGTGTACTTATGTTTCCTATGTGGTTTAATTTTAGTTTTTAAATGAAAAAAGCCTGGCGATTTACAAAGAAATTATTTCTGTGGTGTTTCATAACATCGTTGGTTTATATACTCATTTGCAAATGGGTGATGCCCCCAATTACTATTACACAAATTAGCAATTCTTTTAGTTATGGTTTAAAAAGAGACTATGTAAGCTGGAGTGAAATTTCCTACAACGTAAAGCTGGCAGCCATTGCAAGCGAAGACCAAACTTTTGCAGAACATAATGGAGTCGATTGGGACGAGGTAGAAAGAAGTATGAAACCACGAAAAAATAAAAAGTCAAAAATTTCTTTAGGTGGAGGGGCAAGCACCATTACACAGCAAACTGCAAAGAATGTTTTTTTGTGGCAAGGTGGTGGATTTACAAAATATATTAGAAAAGTTCCAGAGTTATATTTTACTAAAATGATTGAATGGATTTGGGGTAAAAAAAGAATTTTAGAAGTGTATCTAAATACCATTGAAATGGGTAAAGGAGTTTTTGGAATTGAAGCTGCTGCACAAACTTATTTTCATAAATCTGCAAAAAATTTAACAAGAGAAGAAGCTGCAAAAATTATTGCTTGTTTACCAAATCCTAAAGTGTTTACAGTTGTTCCTGCCAGCAATCGAATATCTTGGAGAACCCCACAAATACTGAAACAAATGGCAAATATTGAAGATGATGAAGATATATTAGCAATAATAAAATAAACCCAAATGTCTTCTCCCTTTAAAATTATTTGTAGGATTTTGCTTTTTGGTTTTCCAATTGTTTTAGGTGTATCATATCTTGAATTTAATTTAAGAACAAAACATTTTGTTAGCAGTTACGCAGCAAAAAAATATTATATAGAGCAACGACTTGACAGTATTGAAACACTCGTTCTTGGTTCATCACAAACATTCAACGGCATCGATCCATCTTGCTTTTCAAGTAAAACTTTTAATCTTGCCAATGTTTCTCAAACACTTTACTATGACAAAAGATTAACGCTGAAGTACCTAACACAAATGCCAAATTTAAAAAATGTTGTGGTTAATATTTCATACTTTTCTTTCTTCTACCAAATGTCTGATATAAAAGAAAACTGGCGAGATTATTATTATTTACAACACTTTAAAATCAGGTACGACCAATTAGAATCACTCTCATTATCCAACTATTCTTTTCTTGCTGTTTGTCAGCCTAAACACGCATTACAACTGGCTTTAAACAATTTTGAAGATGCAGATGCAAGAGAGATTTTAGAAAGTGGTTATCAACCAAAATATACTCAAGAGAATATGAGTGATAGCATTGGATTAGAAAGAGTGGAAGTTCATAATTCAGAAAACTTTAGCAACAGAAGAAAAGAGATTGAAGCGGATTTGGAAGATTTTGTAAAGCAGTTAATTAATAAAAAAATCAAAGTAACATTTGTTACAACACCAGTATTTACAAGCTATTCAAAATTTTGTAATAAAAAAATTATAGTCGCAAATACAAGTTTTATTAATTCAATAAGCAGTAAATACAATTGCAAATACTACAATTTTTTTGAAGATAAGAGATTTGTTAGAGAAGATTTTTTTGATAACGATCATCTGAAAGATAATGGTGCAAAAAAATTGAGCATTATACTTAACGATACACTTTCAAAATACTAATTTCCGTACTTAAATTTAGGAGCTTTTTTTGCATCTTTCATTGCCTTAGGATCACCAGCAGCAAGCTTTTCAGCACCAACAGCTCTACCATTTGATGGACAACCTGTTTTGCTTGCACCACCACCAAAAATGCCACAAGAACTAAGTAACGTAACAACTACAATTGATACCATTATTTTTTTCATTTCAAAAAAATTATACAACAAAGTAAACAAAAGTTTTGATTCAAAAAAGTCATTTTAAAAAATAGCTCTCACGCTAGCCCTGCCAATATTAATTACTTTGGTTTCGCCAGGCTTTCTTCCCTCATAATTAAAGCTAATTTCGAAACTATTATTTAGGCGTTTTGTAAATTCAATATTCCATAAATAATTTTTTCCTGGCACTAAGCCATCAAGCATAATGTAGCTAACAGTTGTATTGGCTGTGCCTGTAAAATCAATATTGCTATATGTAAATTTTGCTGTAAAACTATTTTTTGAAACAGCATTGTATTTACCCTCAATGTTCAAAGAATTTGTTGTTGATTTTTCACCACCATAATCAATTTTATTTTGCTTGTTTACAAATTGATATGATGCTTGCAACCTATATTTTGTTAAGTAGGTATAAATAAATTTAGGTTCTGTGCTAATGCTCGTTAACTCATAATTTCTGTTGCTAAATGCTGGCGTAGTCAATTGATTATTGCCAAATTTTTGTACCAATTCAAGACTGTATTCTTTCCTGATATTAAACCTGCCACGAATCGTCCAATCCAGCAACTGCCTACTTTCCAGCCCATAAGTAAGCAATGCTTTATTGTTATTATTGATGTTAGTTATATCAACTCCCCATTTAAAATTAGAGCGATTAAACGACAATATATTGCTAATGGAATTTGTGAGATTGATAAGTGCCGTGTCAGTAATATTTTTTTCAAATGGATTGAAATGAAGTCCCCCATCACTCAACACTTTTTTACTTGTTTGAAAAGATGATTGCAAATTAAAACGGGTAATAAAATTTCGAAAACTTACACTTCTTATTTTGTTAGAAATATTCTTTGGGCTGATATTAAAACTGTAATTAAACTGTGTGTAATTTGCCTTTATATATTGATTCGTAGGAGTAAAAATTTTAATATACTTTGCTTGGTCGCTAAACTGTGCAATTTCAAATTCATTCAACTGTGCAATTCCATCATTGTTATAATCGTTCCAAGTATATTGACCTCGTCCTGTTGGCACTTCTAAATAACTATAATCTCTTCGTTGTTCTTGTCCTGCACCTAACTCATACAACACATAGCCAGTAAGGAATCCCTGCCATTCACTAATATTATATTCAACTCTTCCAAGCAAACTATTATCGGGCTTTAAGTTGGTCAAATAAGTGTTACTCACTTTCAATTCACGATAAGTTATATTGAATTTAACCTTGTGATTAGCGTTATTTAATAAGTCAGTAGATAAATTATAATTCTCGCTTTTATCTGTTTGTAGCAATGATTTTTGTGAAGGTGTTTTATTTGTTCGTGTAAAATATGTAAAGCCCCATTTGTTATTTTTCTGCTGATTGCTCTTTAAAAAAGCTGTAATAGTTTCAAATGAAAAACTTGTTGAAAGTATTGAATCTGTTGGCTTGTAGCGTTGTTCGTTATCCTCAAGAGAATAGCCAACACCAATTGTATAATTGTATAATTTTCTTAATAGTTTCGACACTTCAACATTTGGTCTGAAGAAAAAACCTTTTGTATCTAGAGCATTATTGTTTACATAGCTTAAATTGGATTTTAGTAGCCAACTATTTAATTGATGATTGTAAAGTAATGTTTGCCTGATGCCTTTGTAATCATCACTTCGTAAATATCCTTCTGCTGAATATTGCAAAGAATTACTCTTGTTATCCTTTAATTCAAAAACAGCTTTTGGCAAATATTCGTTTGCAGTATTTGTAATTATTGGCAAACCCCAATCTCTCGAAAACTCAACACCACGAAGCCTTTCAAGCGGTTTGAAATTTTGTTCTACCCATTCGTAACTGATTGTTGAATTTAGTTTCAACACTTTGTTGATGCTATTACTATTTTGCAAAACAAATTTTCCAGCCAATCCTTTATTTTCATTTTTATTGAGAGATGAATAAGTGTTTACATCATAATTACTCAATGCAACATCAGATTTTAAAATTGTTTTTTTATTAAAATAATATTCTGTTGAAATGGTTACAATCTCCTGTTTCTTTGGTGTTACAAGAAATTGTGCTGGTTCAAAACTCCCTTGCGATACATTATTAATTGGTGCAATCCATTGATAAACTTTTCCATTTGCACCATTAAAATATGAAATGTAATTTCCTTTATTAGCACCAACTTCTGTGAAAACTAAATTGTATTTTGCACTATCAACATTTGTAGAATAAACATAGATACTATCAGAAACACTTACTGGGCTTGGTCTTTTGGCATATAATATTTTGGTAGTAGAAAAGCTATCGATACTTTCATAGGGATAAAAAGCATTTTGAATATTGTTACCAAGGTTAACTAAAAATTGTTTTTGCCTATTATCCAATGTTTGATTAATAGGAGAGTTTTTTGCATCGGCATTGGTATAAGCAGCAATGTTTATTTTAAAATTTTTACTTATTTGTGCCTCATTGCTTGCATAAAACATAGAGTTTAAATAGCTACGTTCGGCATACTCAAACTCAATTTGTATTCTCTTGTCTTTTGTAATCATTCGCTTTGGAGTAAACGAAATTTCAGCAGTGTTGTAGTTAATAATGTAGTCTTGATCTTCTCCCCTATTCATCAATTCACCATCAATAAAAACACGCTCTGTTCCTGCCAGAATAATAAAATAAATTTCGTTGTTAGCACCCTGCAACCTATATGGGCCTTGATTTCCCTCTTGTCCAGTTAAAACATTGCGAGTAAATTTTCCTTTGGCAATTGCCCCTACAATCAGGAATTTATTTTTATTTTTTTTCTCTTGTGAATAAGATACGCCTTGCAATCTTTTATAAAAATTAAGGAAGTAGTTTTGGTTTTGCCTAACATCAATATCACCTAAACTCAATTGCCAATTCTTCTTTTTAAACTGCAATAATATTTTATCAAATTCATTCAATCGTTGTGTACTTCCATCTGGTTGAATAGGAATATTATTATCTGTAATGGCAGCAGCAAGCTCAATGCTATCGCCTATTATACCACTTATTTGCAGGTTAAGCTGAGAATTAAAAACTGCATCTTGATTGTTTCCAAAACTTAAATTTCTTCCAAGGCTACCGCTATAATTTATTTTTCCAAAGTTGATGAATGAGGCGTTATTATCATTGAAAGAATTTTGATTATTGTTGAAAATAAAAGGTTGTGCAGCTATGAAATTGTTTTTAATGCTATCGTAATTAAAACGTTTGTAAGATTTGTTGAAACTATATGGAAAGACACGGTAATTAATTTCAACACTATCAAGAAGCATTTTTTTCTTCCAAATAATTTTTGCGTTTATATAATCAACGGAAAAAAAACTTGTGTCAATATTACTTACAAAAACACTTTGAGGAACAATACTAAGCGAATCCATTTTGTGATTTGCAGTTGTAGGAATTTTCTTTTTTCTAAAGTTTGAAATACTTGAAAACTGTGCCTCTGCTACAATACAGGACATCATCAATATTAAAAACAATATTTTTTTGCTAAAGTTCAAATTAAAGTAACTGCGTAAAATTACTTCATAAGTTGGTGAAAGAATTTCTGATTAATATTTACTGCAATGATAAGAATGTTTTAAGTTGTATAAACGCAACAAAAAACTCTGATATTTTAAGCATCAGAGTTTTTTTGTTATAGAAGAAAAAAATTACAATTTATAAATTATTCTACTACTAACTTCTTGGTAGTTTTTCCTTCGCTTGTAATAATACTTATCAAATAAAATCCTTTACTCAAATTAGAAATATCGACACCGTTATTGCCAATACTTAATGCTTGTATTTTTACTTGCTTGCCATACAAATCAGTAATCACAATGCTTCCAGCTCCTATTAGCTTATTTACTTGCAAGTTTACCATTCCTTTTGCAGGGTTGGGATATACAGTAAATTCATTGCTTGAGTTCATCATTTCTTCAGTATTACTACCTCTATGTGAAGGGCAAACTGCAACAGTTATATCAACTATTTTAGAATTTATACAACCATTTACACTAATAGTATAAATAACAGAAGCTGCACCAGCAATAGAACCTGTGTTCAAAATACCAGTTGTTGCTCCTATACTAATTACTCCAGTACTACTCCAAACCCCTGATACAGGATTACCTACAACTGTAAATATTTTATTAGTACAAAATGAACCATTAGGACCCGTTTGAGGATTAACTGTTCCAGCTGCATACTGCACAGTTGGAAGATTGGGTATTGGTTTTATTGTAATTGAATAGCCAGTTACATTACTACAACCACTGCTATTTGTTACTTTGTATTGTATATACCCAGTTCCTTGATAAACACCATTAGCAACACCAGTTGTAGCATTAATGCTAATTAAACTACTACTTGTTGTACTCCAAACACTGCTTCCTCCTACAGGAATTGATGTGCTGTTAGCAAATGTGGTTGAAGCGTTTCTACAAAAGCTTGCAACGCCAGTAATTGGATTTAATGCAGGCATTACTGCAACTGTGTATGTAATAGTTGAAATAATTGGCTGTCCACTTTTGTAGTAGGTGTATGTAATAGTTGTTGTACCATTTGCAATATTCGTTACCACACCAAACTCATTAATTTTTGCAACAGCTTGATTACTGCTTCTCCAATTACCACCACCAATACTTGCACTTAATGAATTTGTAAGTACAAAGCTACAGCCTACTAAATTCCCTGTTATTGTAGCAGCAATACTTGACTTAACAATGAGTATCAAAGTAGCAGCACTATCGCATTTAACTGAGTTTAATAAATGAACTGTGTATGTACCTGCTGTGGTATAAGTATTTCCACTGAAGCTATAACTATTGCCTGCATAAATACTATCTTTTGTGGTAGATGATGTTGCTTGTTTTACTGTCAAAATCAAAGTAGCTACACTATCGCAACCAACTGCATTTGTGAAATTTTTAGTAAAAGTTCCAGCAGCTGTTCTGCTTATGCCATTCCATAAATATGGCAATTGTGTGTTACAAATAGTATCTCTTTTTAAAGACGATGTAGGTTGATTTACTGTTACAATTAACGTAATATTACTATCGCAATCGGCAGCATTGGTTCTTGTAAAATGATGTGTTCCAGCAGTGGTGTATGTTTCACCAAAAATAGAGAGTGATTGCCCTGCACAAATAGCACGATAGAGTGTGGTGTCACTGGCTGCATTTACTTTTAAGTTTAAAGTAACAATGCTATCACAACCAACAGCATTAATCAATATGACTTGGTATGTTCCTGCAACTGCTAAGTTATTTCCTTGAAATGTGTAAGCATCACCAGCACACACACCTGCATTAATTGTTGTTGCTGATTTTTGTTTAATGATTAAATGAACTGTAATAAAACTATCGCAACCATTTGTATTCATTAAAGTATCTCTATAAGTATTGCTTATTGTTCTCACAATCCCTTTAAACATATAGCCATTACACACAGCAGTATCAATGCTTGTAAATGATTTTTGTTTTACCAATAAATTAAGTGTAACAATACTATCGCAGCCATTTGCATTTATTAAAGTGTCTTTATATGTGTCAGTAGTTGTTCTGTTTATTCCTTTAAAAAAATAACTATTACCACTGCATATTGAAGCATTAATAGTGTGTAATGTAGTAGTGCAGCCACTTTCAGTCATTCTATACAAACTATCAATTTGGCAAGTAGTCATTGCTTTGCTATAAATTAATATATCATCAACACCACCGTGAAATGGAAATTTCCAATCGCTTGCTAAATCAATTCCATTTCCATCATTGCCAATACGTAATGGGCTATTAGTAGTGTTTAATGTTGAGTTTAACCAACTATAAGTAAAACCATTTCCTGTACTTGAATACGCACTATCTGTATAAGAATATTGATAAAGGCTTTTGAATGAAACCGATTTTGCACATTTTCCATTAACATATAAATTAACAAAGTTGTCGTTTAAAGTAAGTGCAACATGTGTCCATTCGTTAAACTTAAATATGTTTGAATCTGTAAATAAATCGTTGTAATTCCCACGAAATACTACTGATTTTGTTTTAGGTTCAATATGAAAAAAGTTTGCATCGCTACCTGTTACAAATGAACCCCAGCCTAAGATTGCAGGACGGCTTGGGCTAAAAGAACTGTTTTCTCCACCATAATTATATCCTAAAGAATCTGTTTTAAACCAAAATGAAACTGTGCGATTTTTATTGCTATCAATATTGATATTGTTGGTAGTTACAACCTCTGAAGCATTTGTTGGGCTTGTGTTTAACAATATTTGTAATGCACTATTTGGCTTACCAAAACGATTGGTAGTAAAGCCAATATTTTGCCCTATACCATTGTTGTTATTAGTTGAACTATCTGTTAAGTTATTATTAAATCTTAATTTAAGGTTTATATCGCTTGATAAACTACCTTGATACTTTTTAAAGATTAGTTTTCTTATCAATGTGCCTTTTGAATTGGCATCACATTTATCAGCTTGCGATGTAAATTGCAATTCTATTTCATCGTTATCGTTTATGCCAGCAAGAGTGAAAGTGTCTTTTGTAAAACCATCTTCATAGCCTGGGTAAAAATAATTTCGATACATCATTATACTGTCATCATAAAACTTTACTCCATTTTTAAATAGTTTTCTATAACCCCAACAAGAATCTACATTTTCCTGTAGAAGTTTTGTAATAATGTGTTTTGTTTCGTTGTTACCACACAAACTGTTTCCTTCTTGTGCAGAAATATCTGCCAGTAAAGTATTATTGGTGTATCGTGAAATTGAAGTATTGCCATCATAAGAATAAGTAGTGTCGTGATTGTTGCAAAATAATTTATAATCTATACGCAATGTAGCTTCTATATAATTAAGGGTACTATCGTTGGCATATAAAATATCAGTAGTGTCGTTTGTAGGAATATTAACACCATTTCCATTTGCCCAATTTATACTCAAATCTGATTTTGGAATATTCAAGAATCCCTGAAAATTATAATTATTTAAACCATTAAACTTTAAACCTAATGGTGCTACGTTTGAACATACATCTGAATTTAATCCACTAATTGAAATGCTAAGATTTGCAGGGTCATCAAACAAGCTGAATGTGGTGCTTTGATTGGCAAAAATTGTTCGTGGATTTGTGGTTAACACTGCCAGTTTTAATTTGCCAAAATCAATACCATAATTGCCAAGTCCTAATTGCAAGGCTTTGTTTTTTAAAGCTGTTATTGAAGGAATATTTATTTGTTGAGAACCACTTGTTGTGCCACTTGCAATGGCAACAGTATCTAAAATCAATCCATCTTCTCTGGTAATTACAAACACGAACTGATTTCCTGCATTCATTGCTGTGCTTACGTTGTAGGCAACTGTAGGTGTGCTGTTTTCGCAAACTCCTTTAAAGTTGTGGTGTACAAATACAGTGTCTAAAGGTGTTGATGCATAAGCATTGATGTAATAAAATGAATATTGAGCTTGCTCATTATAGCCTAAGTTTAAACCATTGCTATTATTGGCACTAAACACAAATGCTTCGTTGTTTATAGTAAATGCTTTATTAATATTTTGAAATTGATTGCTGCAATAATTTTGTTGCCACATATCGTTTGCTGCATCATAGCTATAAGCAGTATCGTTAAATTTAGATACATAGTTGCTGGCAGTATCATAATATTCAACATTACCTCCCATTATTAAACAACCTTTCTTTGTTTCAAATAATCCATAGCTATAAAAATTTAAATAATAGTTATTAGGGGCTGGTGTTTTTTGTGTCCATTGGCTGCCAGTTGCTGCAGTTGGGTCAAACTCCCAAAGTTCGTTGCCAGTGTTTGATATATATGATATGTAAGCCTTGTTATTATGTGTAAAAACTTGGTTATTAGAAAACACAAGTATTCCACCAGTTGCAGGAATATCGTCAAAGGTTGACCAAGTATTTGAGATTGGATTGTACTCAAAAGTTTTTTGAGATTCTTGCGTAGTTGGGCTTATTTGTTGCCCAGCCACAACATATCCTTTGCCATTTAAGCTAAAGCTAATGGCATTGTACAAACTACTACTCGGAAAAGCAGCAATGCTACTCCACGTGTTGGTAACAGCGTTATATTTATAAAATGCAGAGTCAGCAGTTTGATACGTAACTCGATTTACTCCTAAACCAAAATATGCATTGTCATCAATAGTAAATGATACACCACTACTTCGTCCTACAGCAGGAAAATCAGCCATCATACTCCATTGGTTGGTTGCAACATCAAACGATTTTAAGCGAGGAAAATAAAAAGCTACAAACCCACCAATAGTTGCATCATAATAGGTAGAGTCTTGTATTAAATGATAGATTTTATTATTAACAGAAAATGTAGTTTGATAATTAGTTGCATAATTATCCTGATTAAACAGCCTCCAATTACGAACATACCTATCAGGATAATAAGAACCTGGTTGTGCAAAAGCATTTACACAACTAAATAGCAAAACTATTGCTATTATTGACTTGTAGGGCGTGTTAAACTGTTTCATTGTATTTATTTTTGTTATTAAATATGTATGATTGTGTTTTCGATTTCAATGGTTTTATTATCATCAAGTATTAATCTAACTATATATTTTCCATTGCTTAGGTTGGTATAATTGAAACTTGCTTGGTGATGTCCTGCCTGCAAAACCTCATTTAAAAGCAGTCTTATTTGCTGGTCATTTTCGTTCACAACTTTCAATATCACTAAAGACTTTTCGAGGATATTAAATTGTATTAAAGCTGAGTTGGTATCTACTATTTTATGGATAGATAAATTATAATTTGTTGCCACATTTTGCATAGTAATACTTCTAATTCAGTCGCAAAATAGTTACGGCAGCAAGCAGCATAAACAGCTCTTTTGTAATTGCTGTGAATGGCTTTGTAAGTGGGGATTATAGGCAGATAAGTGGATTCGAGAAAAGTGTGCTGATGTGTTAATTAGCTGAATTAATTATAGTTTTAGTTTCTTCAAAAAATCATCCTTCTTTCTCTTGCTCACTGGCAGTTCCGTTTTGTTGCTTAATACAACAGTTCCACCATCGCCTTTAATGTAACGTTTGATATCGTTAAGGCTTATTAAATAAGAATGATGAATACGAAAGAAGGGATGCTGTTCCAACATTTCTTCAAAGTCTTTTAATGTTTTTGATGATAAAAGTTTGTCGTTATTTTTTAAATGAAGTGTTGTGTAACTTCCACTTGCTTCACAATATAAAATGTCTGAAACATCAATAAATACTACCCCTTCGGTAGTAGCAATAGTAATTTTATTGTTGAGTTGATTATTGCTTTTTAAACTATTGAATAAAAAGTCGAATTGTTGTTGACGTTGTATATTTTTCCTTTTTGTGATGAGTTTATTTACTGCATTAAACAACTCTAATTTATTAATGGGTTTTAATAAATAATCTAATGCACTTACACGAATGGCATTAATTGCATATTGATTAAACGCTGTTGTGAATACTACTTCATAACCAATTTCTCTGGTAGCTTCTACAACTTCAAAACCATTTAATTTGGGCATTTCAATATCTAAAAAAATCAGGTCTGGCTCGTGTTGTTTTATATACATCACAGCGTCTTCTGGGTGTGTAAAAGTTGCAACAACTTTTACCTGCTCTTGCATTTGCTCCAATAGTTTTTCTAAAAGAGTGATGCACTTTTTTTCGTCATCAACTATTATTGCTTGTAACATTTGATTACTGATTATTAATTATTGGAATATTTATAATTACTGTTGTTCCTTCTTTCTCATCAATAAACTCAACTCTTACTTTATCGTCTTTAAACAAAAATTTTAACCTGTCTTCAATATTTTTTATGCCTAATGATTGATGTGCAAGGCTTCTATTTTTATTAATTTCTTTTGACGCATCTCTGCCAATTCCATTGTCTGCAATAGTAACTTTAATTGTATTTTCTGTTTCTTCAAACAATACACTAATTTTCTTTTCACCAATTTTATGGCTCAAGCCGTGTTGAATAGCATTCTCAATAAATGGTTGCAACAACATACCTGGAATATGTATGAATGCTGCATCTTCAACACTTTCAGCATTTACATTAAACTGCAAATCTTCGTATCTAAAACATTCCAATTCCAAATAAGTTGTTAAGTAATCAATCTCTTCTTGCAGTGTTATGTTTGGTCTTTCGCTTTGGTTTAAAACTGTTCGCAGTAGCAACGAAAATTTATCCACATAGTCTGTTGCTCGTTCATTTTCGCCTTGCATTATGGTTGCTTGAATGCTACTTAAACAATTAAAAATAAAATGAGGATTCATTTGGCTACGCAAGGCTTTTATCTCTAAGTCTGTCAACTGCTGTTGCAATACTGCTTTGGTTTGTATGGTTTTTATTCTTCGTTTAACTAAAATAAAAATAACAATCCCAACACATAAAATCATCAACGCATAAAACCAATTTGTTCGCCAAAAAGGAGGGTGAATAATTAAATCCATTCTTAATGTTTTATTCATCCAAATGCCTGCTGCACTTGTTGCTTCAACCAATAAAGTGTAACTACCATAGCCCAAATTTGTGAAAGTAATATTATCTTGTTTGCCAATATCAATCCATTCATTGCTGACATTAATTAATTTATAACGATACCTAATATTAACTGCATTGCCAAATTCTAATGCTTTAAAATGAATAGAAAACAGGTTTTCTTTATAACCAAAATGCAGTTCCTTTATGCTGTCTAAATTAGTTTCAACCCTTTTTTCTTTATTAAATATTTGTACAGCAGTAAAATGAAAAGGCAAGTCAATGCTTTGCTGCAAAAGGGTTTTAGGGTTGAATACCGTAAAATGTCTTGGTTCAAGATTATCTAAACTAATCAATAAATTTCCATTGGGCAATTTACTCAACACACAAGATAAAGCATTACTTTCTAACCCATCTACTGTCGTAAAATTTCTAATTAAATTTTTATCATCATTAATACAAATCAGTCCATAAGCAGATGTTGCCCATAAATTATTATCGTCATCAATTAGCAAATTGTATATATGGTTTGCTAATAGTCCATTGCTGCTATTATAAAACTTGAAGTCTTTTGTAGGTTCAATATATTTTGCAATACCATTTTCAGTTGCCAACCAAATATTGCCTTTTTTATCTTCAGTGATTGAACTTGTATTGCCTTCCATTTTAAGTTTTATAAATTCTTTCGTTATTAATTCATAATAAGAAACATCACTTAACCATAACCTTTTTTTGCTATCTATAAATAAAAAATCATTCCTATTATTTTTAGTTTTTGTGCTTTCTTCTCCTTGTTCAAACACTTGCCAGTTATGGGTTACAGCATTTAGCTTTCGTAAATTTTGACTATAAGTTCCTACCCAAATATTACCTTCATTATCTTTTAAACCATAATCAATTCTACTGTGTTTAGGTTGCGAAGTATCTTTATCATTAAACTGAAATTGTTTTATTAATTTATCGTTCAATTCATCATATAACCACAAACCATCCCAAGTTGCCAAAGCCAAAGTGTCTTTTGCAAACTGAAAAACATTTGATACATTCTGTGAATAATGTTGCACAAAAAAATTGTTTTCATAATGCTTAAATTCAATTCTTTTAATTACATTAAAATTAGTATCAACTTTTAAAAGTCCAGCTCCGTGCCAGTTTGAGAGCCAATAAAATGTTTTGCCCAAGCTATTGGTATTAATAAAAACATTATTGGGATAGTAGTTGAAAAATTTTTTATCAACAGTTTTGCTGGTTAAATATTGCGGCTGAAACAATAAATGCGATGGATTGAATTTACAAACCCCATTAGCAGTAGCAATCCAAACAATGCCTTTATCATCTTGCAAAATTTGTCCAAGATAGTTGGATGAAATAGCATTCACATCATTATTGTTTGCAAAATAGTGAGTAAACGATTTATCTGTAAGGCTCATTAAATCGTTGGGATAATCAGCAACATACAAACCATTGTTTGTACTAACCCATAATTGTTTTTTTTGATTGATGGTTATCATCTTCGCATCGCCAACATTAAGTTTTTCAAAAAAATGAATACTTCTTTTTTGTTTAGTATCATTAACGTATAAGCCTCTTTCCCAACCAACGCTAAGTATAATATCATCATTTATAAAACTTAAAATTTCGGTAGAAGCTGCATCATTATTAAATAGCAAAGGCGTTGGTAATAGTTGCTTTGTTTTGATATTATATCCAATATTACCACTAAGTGTAGCCAACCACAATATACCTTTATGATAAATCATTCTATGGATAATGGAAGTATCATTAGGAACCCTGAATTCTGTTGAAAATGTTTTTGTTTTAGGATGGTATAAAGAAAGAGCAACGCTGTTCTTAACCCAAATATTTCCTACATTATCTTGCAATACATCAATATCACAATTACTAACCAGTTTGTTTTTGTCGTTAGGATTTTCTTTGTGCTGAGTACCTTTACCACTGTAAACACTCAATTCACTCAAACCCCAGCAATGCGAACTAATCCACAATTTACCATTAGTAGAAGCCCTTATTTTCATTACTTGATTACCTACTAATGATGTGCTGTCACTTTCAAAATGTCTATAAACTTTAAACTTGGTGCCATCGTATTTATTCAAGCCATCTTCTGTACCAATCCACAAAAAACCATCTGCATCTTTATACAAAGCATTCACGCTATTGTTACTTAAACCATTATTTTGATTAATCGTTTCAAAACATAGTGGCAATTGTTTTTGTGCAAAGCATTGTGTTAAAAAAAGAAATGATATGATGCTAACCGGTAATTTCATTTTAACTCGAAATTCAATTTTGGCAAGTATAATTATTTAATTGAATAAATAGTAGAATAATAGTCTGATGCTCTAAACAATTTTGTAAGTGCTTTAATATATCCAGCAAGTGGATTTTATAATATAATAAAAAAATTTTAAGGTTGCAGCTATAAGGGTTTAATGGGCAATTGCACAACCACAAAACAAGGTTGACAAACAAAAGAAAACCCTTCTAAAACATATAATTTTAGAAGGGTTTTTGAACACAAGAACTAATTGTTTTATTTCTTTATGAATTTCTCAACAACTGTTTTTTCGTTTGAAGTTATTTCAACAAAGTATGTTCCTTCTGGTAAAGTTTTTACAGATATTTCTATTGAACCATTTGCAGCAACTTCAGATGTTGTGTAAACAACTTTTCCAAGCGTATTAACGATGCGTATTTGTTTAGCTTTTCCATTGCTTACACGAACATTTAAAATGTCTGTAACAGGGTTAGGATAAACGTTTACAGTAAATTTTCCATCATTTTCAAATTTAACAGATTTAATTGCAGATAGCATAAACTTACCATCATTATCAACTTGTTTTAAGCGATAGTAATTAATTCCTACAAATGGTTTTACATCAATAAAACTGTAATTATTAGCTTGTGTGCTATTACCTTTTGCAGCAATGGTTATAATGGTTGCATACTCTTTACCATCAATACTTCTTTGCAATTCAAAATTTCTACTATTGATTTCGGTAGCAGTTGTCCATCTAATGTCAGCTGTATTATTTACTTTTTCTACAGAAAAATTGCTTAGTAAAACTGGTACAGTAATTACAGTGACTGTTACACGAGACAAGGCTGTACTATCTATACAACCTGTTGAATTTACAGCACCTACAACCACATCACCACTTGTAGCATTCGCAGCAAAATCAATTGTAATAGAGCTGGTAGAACCATTAACAGTTGCACCTGTTCCTGTATAAAACCAAGTATATTTTTTTGCTCCTGTAACAGCTGCACAAGCATAAGCTACACCTGTTTGTCCTGCATTAACAGAGGTGCTTGAAGTTGTTATTGCAGCAGTAGGCAGCAGTGGTGCAAGGTCATAAGCTGGTACTTGATCTGTTGTTTTTGCAGAGCTACCCTGAGTTGCACTATATCCCATACCTCTTCCTGCAAATGAAGTCCATATTGCACAACGATATTTTCCACCATATAAAATACTATCTGCTTTTAAAATAGCGTTACGAGCATCTAAAAATCCTGGGTTACATTTTTGTAGTTTTAGACCTTGCATAACCAGCATTAAAGCAACTGTGTTTCCTTTACCACTTGTTGCATTGTAGATGTTCGTATCAATTTTTCCAGTTTGTTGAATAATATTCCAAGTCATATCCCAAAGCACTGAACACCAAACTTCGCCTATATAATGTACTTCTGTTGCATTTAAAATATGAGCCCCACCAGTGGTTGTTGAAGGATAATTGAAAGTATCTGCAACATCTGCATAGGTATGAGGATTAATAGACATATCTGTTGAATAAGGGTATGTTCTAATCCCTTTATAGGTGGCAGGTTGGTTAATAACATAATTACCCACTGGCCTTTTCTTTATACCATCTGTCACTAGTGCAGTTTTCCAGTTTGTAGTAACCATTAATGCAACATAATCACTCCAGCCTTCACCACCTTGCTCATAATTTGTTAAACAACTACTGTTTGCAGGCCCTCCTGTAAGCCTTGTAGAAATACCGTGAGTAAATTCGTGAGCTATTATACCATTATCCAAATCGCCATCTGGTTTAATAGTAGTGTAAGTCCACAAATACATTTGCATCCTTCCATTATTACCATCTGTTGGAGTTGAGAAATTTGCATTATTTGTGCCTCCACCATCTTGAGCTTCTGCATTTACATAGTCATTACCATTACCACCTCTACCTAAATTATCTGCCTGAAAATTTCCAGCAGGTTCGGTAAATCCATACTGATATGCAATGTCGTGCATAATATTATTCCAATAAAATAAATTTACTGTTGCAAATTGTCTGTTAGCAACTGTTACAGGTTGCAATGTAAATTTAGGACTTGGTGTAAAAGTAAGATCTGGTGAAGCTGTAGTAGAAGTTGTAGATCTCCCTGGTCCATTTATATTTGCACTGTCATCGTAAGCATACACATTATTACCACGGGTAATATCATAATCGTTAGTGCCATCATAATGCCAACCATTTGTTGTTGCCTTGTTTGTATCGCCTGCCAATAACCATGGGTTTGTTTCTATAGTAATTCCTGCAGTTTTATTTTCTTTAGGAAAAGCAATAACTCTATACTTTGCCGAGTTTGTACTTGGTGTCATTATGTGTTCATAAGCATCAACACTTTCGTTTAAGTTTAGTTCTTTTTCGATGTTTTTTTTTGGAGTTATTATTGGTGTAATAGGTTGCTCATAAACTGTGTAATTATTTTTATCAATAACATTTCCTGTTGCAGCATCTACTCTTACATTCCAATAGTCTGATGATTTAAGAACATCAATACTAACATCCCAAGCCAATTGAAAAGTTTTATTATCATCAACACTTCTCCATACTAATTCAACTATAATATTTTTCTTAGCAATACCTGCTGTTGAAAAACTAATTTGTTTATTATTACTGTACGTATTTGCTACTTCATTTAAATTAATTGGGCTTGGTAAATTCAAGTGCAATGCAGCTTTATTTACTGCATCCAATGCAGTAATAGCAGGCATTTCACTATTAGTTTTAGTCGAAATATCGTTAACAAAATCTCCTTGTTGAGATTGTAAAACTGTCTTTTTAAAAACAGTTGTTTTCATTACATTGTACATTTTAATGTCTTTGTAATTCTGTTGTAAGTATATGTAAGTTAGCCCAAGTTGTGCATCAGTATAAGCATTACTAATTCTTGGAAGATCATTTCCATCAACACTAACATTCAAAACACTTGCATTGTTTTTTATTAGCTGTAGAGCTGTAGCTTTATCAACATCTTGTGCAGTTGTTTTAATTACAAGCATAAAACAAACCCCCAAAATAGAAAATACTTTCTTCATATTTTTTTAATTTAATTGAATAACGTTGCGAATGTAGGCATTTGGCAGGAACTTTCTATTACAAAAAAATCCCTCAAGAGTATTAGTAACCTTGAGGGATTTTTGTTATCTAAAAAAGTGTTTTATTCCTTTATAAACTTCTCTACAATTTTTGTTTCGTTGCTTAAAATTTCAACAAAATAAGTTCCTGCACTCAGTTGACTTACTGGTATTTGTGTTACGCCATTTGCACCAATTGTTGATGTAGCATAAACTACTTTGCCCAAAGTATTCACAAGGCTTATCTGTTTAATTTTTCCATTGCCTGTGTTAACATTTAAAATATTGGTAACAGGATTTGGATAAATAGAAACAGTAGATACATCCAAATTGAAGTTTACAGTTCTTGTTGCAGAATATTCAAACTTACCATCCTTGTCTATTTGCTTCAATCTATAATAATTAACGCCAGCAGATGGTTTAGTATCTATAAAACTATAGTTACTTGCAAATCCCTTAGCAGTAACACTTCCAATGGCAATAAAATCATAGCCATCAACGCTTCGTTGAATCTCAAAGTTTTTGCTGTTTACTTCGGTTGCAGTTGTCCATTTTAACAAAGATGTCTTGTTTGATTTTTCAGCAGTAAAGTTGCTTAATAAAACAGGCAATGCTATTGATATAGTTGCGACAGGACTATTACAACCGCCAACGCCTGATGCTACAACCTGTATATCTCCAGTAGTTGCACTTGCAGCGAAATCAACCAATACATTTTCTGTCCCCTGACCACTGGTAACAGTTGCTCCTGTGCCTGTATAACTCCACACATAAATCACAGCACCCGATACTGTAGTACAACCATAAGCTACGCCTGTTGCAGGAACAGTTACATTAGCAGTTGAGGTTGTAATAACTGGTGCTGCTGGACCATTATTAATTGTCAAGTTTAACGTAGCAATACTATCACAACCATTACTATTGGTAGTGGTATATGCGTATGTTCCACTTGTGTAATATGTGGTATTACCCCAAATCATACTATCGCAAGAACTTGTTGTAGTAACTGATGTTGTTGGATGATTGATAGTCAAATTTAGTGTTGCAACACTATCGCAACCACTTGCATTTGTTGTTGTGTAAGTGTATGTTCCACTTGTATAGTAAGTAGTTCCATTCCAAACCAAACTATCGCAAGCAGGTATTGTTGTAGTTGAAGTTGACGGGTGACCAACTGTTAAATTTAATGTAGCAATACTATCGCAACCATTACTACCAGTTGATGTAAAAGTGTAAGTGCCACTTGCATAATGTGTAGTTCCGTTCCAGGCAAAACTATCGCAAGCACTTTGTGTTGTTAATGATGTTAGGTTTGGTTTAACAGTAACAGTTGTTGCAACCGAGGTTTTACAATTACTTGTAGTTAAACTTCCAACAGGTATATCTATTGGACTTGGTGTTGCTAAAGCAAAGTTTACAATACCATTTCCAAAGTTACCTGCACCAATATTTGCTCTTGTTAAAAATTGATTACTTAAGAAACCATTATCGGCACTGTATACCAAGAATATTCTAATATCACCAGTAGTGTAACCCAAAGCTGATTTTGGAATTGCAACTTCAAAGCCATTTGCCTGACTACCATTTGCAGGGTTAGCACCAATGCTGTAACCTGTTGCTGGGCTTAGGTTTGAACCAATATAATTATTTGTTCCACCACCACCACTTGCAGTACCAGCCAAAGTAAATAAATCAAAATAAAACTGGCTGCGAGTCGCATCTGTACCAATACCTAAACAATAATCTGCATTAAACCCAGGATCGAAAATACTACCACTATTAAAGTTTTTGATAGCATTATTACCTAAACCACTTCTTCCATAATTACCATTATTATAACCACCAGATTTGCTATCAATGAATACCGTTATTCTATTACCATTTTGTACATTACCTGCAATAGCCAAATATAAATTGTCATTATCCGCTCTTGCATACACAGCATTTAATTCGTGCCCTGCACCAAAGCTTGAAACTGGACCACCTGTTGAAACTGCCAATGGTTTGCCCCAGAAGTTTTCTGTGATATTGCCATCAAATGTTGGTTTTAAATTTGTAGCTTCAACTGTGTAAACTGCACCACTGTTTGCTGTAGTTAGTGTTGGTGTGTTGTATGTTAATGCACTACCATTTTGCACCAAAGAATTACCATTATAAAAATCATAATTATTAAGTCCACTATCAGCACTGCTTGCAACAAAACTTACAATATTGTTGTTACAAATACTTGTTGTTGGGCTTGGTGTTAAGGATACTGTTGGAGATTTTACAGGCATTACAGTTTGTTGATTGCTGTAGAATGTGCCACAACCTGCAATAACTGTTTTTACTACATATTGTGCAGGATAAACATCACTCACATTAACCACAGAATCTGTGCTTACAACTTGCCAAGCAGTTTCATCATATCCCAATCTTATCCATTGATAAGTTACGCTTCCATAAGTAGCATTAATGTTAGTACTTAGTTGCGTAGTTGCAGTATCGCCACAAAATGCACCAGCACCATTAATATGCACATCTGTAATATTTGAAAGAATGGTAAGGTTTAAAGTAATTAAACTATCGCAACCATTTAATGTGCTTAAATGAACAGTATCTGTGCTATTGCTACTTGTATAAACTTTATTATTTTTTAAAGCCCAAGTATAACTTCCACAAGCAGATGTTGTGAATGTTGAAGATGCAGAATGATTGATGGTTAAATACAACGTATCAACACTTAAACAGCCACTGCCATTATTATAGCTAAAGGTATCTATTGTACTTGCTGTATATGTTCTACCATTCCAAACATAACTATCACAAGCTGTTTGGGTAGTTACATTATGAGTTGCTTCAATTGTCAGTTTTAACGTATCTACACTGGCACAACCATTAATATTGTTATAGCTATGAGTATAGGTTCCACTTGCAAAGTAGGTAGTACCATACCAAGTTAAACTATCACATTTACTTGATACAAGTACATCGTGTGTTCCAATATTAATAGTTAACTTCAAAGTATCAACACTTAAACAGCCACTGCCATTATTATAGCTAAAGGTATCTATTGTACTTGCTGTATATGTTCTACCATTCCAAACATAACTATCACAAGCTGTTTGGGTAGTTACATTATGA
>JANYEP010000256.1 GCA_025363075.1 Chitinophagaceae bacterium
AGGCGATGTAACAGTGGGAAAAATATTTGAGTTAATGCCATTTGATAATTTGGTTGTATTGCAAGAATTGAAAGGGTTTCAGCTAAAATTATTTTTAACAAAAGTCTGCGACAAAGGTGGTTGGCCAGTATCGCAAGGATTAACTTATAGTATAAAAGATAAAAAATTGGGTGATGTTTTAGTTGATGAAAAACCATTGAATGATAGTTCAGTTTATGTTATTGCAAACAGTGATTACATTGCTAATGGAGGTGATGATTGTGTAATGTTAAAAGGTATTCCAAAGCAAAATATTAATTATTTAATGAGAGATGCTTTGCTTGATTACACTAAACTATTAACACAATCTGGCAAACCCGTAGATGCTAAAATTGAAAACAGAGTTGTATATGCAAAATAATAGAAGAAGATTTATTAAAAACTCAATGTTGGCAAGTGTTTCATTAGCATTGCCAACTATTTTGAATGCAAAAAATAATGATGAAAAAAAATATTCATTAACTATTTTACACACTAATGATGTGCATAGCAGACTTGACCCATTTCCTATGGATGGCAGTCCTAATGCAGGTTTAGGTGGTGTGGCTGCACGAGCAAGTATGATAGAACAAATCAGAAACGATGAAGAAAATGTTTTGCTATTAGATGCTGGTGATATTTTTCAAGGAACACCTTATTTTAATATTTATAAAGGCGAACCAGAGATAAGAGCAATGACAATGATGGCTTATGATGCAGCAACAATGGGCAATCATGATTTTGATGCTGGTTTGGAAAATTTTGCACAGCAATTGCAGTATGCAAGTTTTCCAATTATCAATTGTAACTATGACTTTACGAACACTGTAATGCAGGGAAAAACCATTCCATATAAAATTATTAACAAAGGCAATTTAAAAATTGGCATTTTAGGAGTTGGTGTTGAATTAGAAGGACTTGTTCCTGAAAATTTATATGGTAGTACAGTTTATCAAGAACCTATTACAAAAGCCAATGAAACTGCTGCTATTTTGAAAAAAGAAAAATGCGATTTGATTATATGTTTATCACACCTTGGAGACAAATATGCTGACACCAAAGTAAGTGATGAAATCCTTGCCCAGCAAAGCTTTGACATAGATTTAATTATTGGTGGACATACACATAAATTGTTTCCATTCCCCAGAAAGTATAAGAATAAAAATGGTAATGATGTTTTGGTAAATCAAATGGGTTATGGAGGGATGAATTTAGGACGACTCGACTATATTTTTTCTGGGAAAACAGGAAAAAAACTCTCGAAAGCCCATACTGTAATTCTAAGCAAAAAAACAAATTAAAATTATATTTTTTTTTCAACATAAAACTTCCATATTCGCACTCCGACTAAAGTTTTTCCACATTGTGAATAAGAAAAATTTTTAGTTTGAGAAACCCGAAAAATAACTATTACATAATATATAAAATTGTTCTTATAAAATGGCAACCAAAACCGCTGATACTATCTGGAGCAACTGTCTTAAGATAATCAAAGACATTGTAGAATGGCAACATTTCAAAACTTGGTTTGAACCCATTAATCCAGTAGAATTAAAAGGTAATGTGTTAATGATACAAGTGCCAAGTCAATTTTTTTACGAATATTTGGAAGAACATTACGTAACACTTTTAGCAAAAACATTAAAAAGAGAAATGGGCAAAGATGCTCGTTTGGAATATCGCATAATGGTTGATAGTGGTAATGGTAGAAATGGAAGTGTTGATGTACCTGCTACTTCTGTAAAAACTTTGTCTAACAATGAAATGAATTTTCCTCTTGTAATTGATAGCCCTGTAAAAAATCCATTTGTTATTCCTGGATTGAAAAAAATGCAGATTGACCCACAACTTAACAATAGCTACACTTTTGAAGCTTTTGTTGAGGGCGAATGTAATCGTGTTGCAAGTCGTGCAGGAAAAACCGTTGCTGAAAAACCTGGTTCAAGTTCATTTAATCCATTGGTATTATATGGTGGAACAGGAATGGGAAAAACTCACTTGGTACAAGCTATAGGCAATCAAGTTAAAAGAAGCCATCCAAACAAAGTTGTTCTTTATGTGAGCAGCGAAAAATTTATCAATCAATTTCAAGATCATAGCAGAAACAATGCTATCAACGACTTCATACATTTTTATCAATTGATAGATGTTTTGATTATTGATGATGTTCAATATTTTGCTAAAGCAGAAAAAAGTCAAGATGCATTCTTTGCTATATTCAATCATTTGCACCAGAGTGGCAAACAACTTATTTTAACTTCTGATAAATCGCCTAAAGATTTAGATGGTTTGCAAGAACGTTTGTTAAGCCGTTTTCGTTGGGGTTTAAGCACAGACCTGCAAATGCCAGATTATGAAACAAGAATTGAAATTCTTGAAAGTAAAATGAAAAACGATGGGCTTGAATTGAATCAGGATGTTGTTAAATATGTTGCATACAATATTAACACAAGTGTAAGAGAATTGGAAGGTGCATTAATTTCATTATTAGCCCAATCTTCATTAAACAAAAAAGATATTGATGTTGAGCTAGCTAAAAAAGTATTGAGAAACTTTGTACGTACAAGCAGTAAAGAAGTTACTATTGATGCAATACAAAAAATAGTTTGTGAATTCTTTAGCGTTCCTTACGAAAAATTATTACACAAAACCCGTAAAAGAGAGATTGTGCAAGCTCGTCAAATAACAATGTACCTTGCAAAAGGGTTTACGAAAAACTCTTTAAAAACCATTGGAGAACATTTTGGTGGAAGAGACCACACAACAGTTATTCACTCTTGCCAAACTGTAAAAGATCTGATGGACACTGACACTATATTTAGAGAAAACGTGCAGGAACTTACACAAAAAGTACAATTAGCTACAATGTAACTTTATAAAAAAATAATTAACAAAAAAGTCCAAAGTTTTAAAACTTTGGACTTTTTTGTTGGTATCATTAAAATACTGAAACCCTTATTGCAACTGCCTTTTATACATTTGAATGGCATTTTCAAATCCCAAATAAATGGCATCGCAAACCAGTGCGTGTCCAATACTTACTTCATCTAAAAAAGGAATGGCTTGCTTGAATGCTTTAAGGTTGTGTAAATCTAAATCGTGACCTGCGTTAATGCCTAAACCAAGTTCTTTTGCCTTGTTTGCAGCAGCAATGTATTTTTCTATTGTTTCTCGTTTCTCATTTCTCGTTTCTCCTACTAACAATTTATCATTAATCATTAACCATTCTTTAGCGTATGCTTCTGTATAAAGCTCAATTCTGTCTGTTCCTGTGGTGGCAGCACTTTCAACCATTTCAATGATTGGGTCAACAAAAATTGAAACACGAATGCCCGCGTTTTTAAACACTGTAATAATGTTGGTTAAATAATCCTTGTGTTCAATAGTATTCCAACCGTGGTTACTTGTAATTTGCCCAAGTGCGTCTGGAACAAGTGTTACCTGATGTGGTTTTAATTCCAACACCAAATCAACAAAACTTTGCTCTGTGGGATTGCCTTCAATATTAAATTCGGTAATAATTATTTTGTTAATTTCTCTTGCATCGCTGTAGCGAATATGTCTTTCATCTGGGCGAGGATGAATAGTAATTCCATCTGCACCAAAACGCTGTGCATCAATAGCAGCCTGTGTTACATTGGGATTGTTACCACCACGAGAATTGCGAAGTGTGGCGAATTTGTTGATGTTGACGCTGAGTTTGGTGCCCCTAACCCCTAAAGGGGAATTTTGTAGTATATTTTTTTCGCTCATATTAAATATGTTTTACTAACTAATTTCTTCCCTTTCAACCTCGAATTTAAAAGGCACTTTTTTAAGTTTATATGTTTTAATGTTTTTCTTTTTTGCTATGGCTAATATCTCAGAAGCATCAGGTTCTGGTGTATTAAGACCGATTATAACCTCCGCAAAATAATCATCAGGTACTGTAATTGTTCTTTCTTCTTTTGTTAAGATTTTTCAATCAAGAGAAATCAACAATCTATATTCTTTTTCATATTTCCATTGTTTGGATTTGGTGTAAAATTCTTTTTTAAGTGACTCTTTTGAATTTGTCTCAATTGGATTGATTTCTGGAAATGCATTATCGGGTGGATAAAATACACTATCACAGTAAATGTAATTTTTTCCACGAAATTTATTTTTATATAACCCGACACAATACCCTTTATGTTTATTGGCATAAAGAGACCACATTAAAATACTTTTCCACGTTTTACTAGAACTAAAGACGCCAAATGCTTTATCGTATTTATCATAAAGAATTTGCTCATATTCCCTTTGAAATTTAGTAGGGTCAGTTATTACTCGATTTCGTAGTTTTTCAGTTTCAAATTTAATATCTCTTTTATCGGCAATCATAACCTGCTCAAGTTCTGAAATTCTATTTTTTACATATAAATCAATTTTTTCATCTGTATCTAACAAAGAAAAATTGGCGGGTATTCTACAATCAACCGGGTCGTTAAGACT
>JANYEP010000120.1 GCA_025363075.1 Chitinophagaceae bacterium
CATCTTTTCCTTTTGGCAAAAAATCTCCCTTTATAAAGTCATATCCAAGCTTTGAAATGGGCGATTTAGTAATGGTATTTTTAGTAGCTTCAGCAGGCATACAATAGTGTTTAGGTTAGTGAATATTGGATAGTTCAACTATTTTATTTGTCAAAATTTCCCAGTTATACTTTTTCTTTTCTTCCTGCAAATGTGGCAAAAAATATTGCTCGCCCAAACTATAAAGCTCTACAATTTTTTCAGCGATTGATTGAGGCTCTGGCTCAGCAATTAAACCAACTTTTCTATCAGGAACCAAATCTGGCAAACCGCCTACATTCGTTACCAACATTGGTTTTTCAAAATGATACGCTAAAGGAGTAACACCACTTTGTGTTGCGTTTCTATAGGGTTGAATTACAAAATCAGCAGCACATAAATAATATTTAACTTCACTATCCTGAATAAAATCTGTACGCAAAATAAGCTCATCTTTAATATCCAATTTTTCAATTAAATCATCATATTGTTTTCGGTCTTCATAGAACTCGCCAGCTATTAAAAGTTTTATAAAATTTCTCGTTTCTTGTTTATCGTTTGTATTATTACCATTTTCATCAACTTCATTATTCGGTATTCCTTGTTCATTATTCAACAGTTTCATTGCCTCCAATAACAAATCCAATCCTTTATATTTTCTTATAAAACCAAAGAATAAAACAATGTTTTCATCTTGGTTTAGATTCAGATATTTTCTTGCTTCTTGCTTACTGATTATTTCGCCAAAATTATCATACAATGGATGCTGTATTTGCTGAACTGGCTTTGTTGAAAATTGTTTTAAATCTTCCAGCACTTTTTTACTCATTGTTACAAAAGCATCAATGGGTTTTACAAAATATTTTGTAAATATGGTATCGCCAATTCTTTTTTCGTGGGGAATAATATTATCTGCGATACAAACAACTTTGGTCGTTTTATTTTGCTTGGCAATTCTTAAAATTGTGCCTAAACAAGGCCCCATAAATGGCAGCCAATAACGAACAACAATAATGGCTGGTTGCAGCTTTTTTAATTCATATCCAATCTTCAACCAATTAAACGGATTTATTGAATTAATGCAGATTTTTATTTTAATATCTGTTGGTGCAGGCTCACTTGAGTATTGTGTTGTACCAGGAAATAAAAAGTTAGGATATTGTAAAGAGTAAGTATAAATAGCAGCAGCAAATCCATCATTTTGAAACTGCCTTGCAAGCCTTTCATCAAACGATGCTAAACCTCCACGCAGTGGGTGTGCAGGACCAATAATAATAACTTTTTGTTGTAGGCTATTTGACAAAGCAATAAATAAAATTTAGAATTAAAGTCCCAATTTTTCAGCAATTAAATATTCGTTTCTTGATGCCGAATTTCTTGAAATAAGTTCTGCAATAAATCCTGTTAAAAATAATTGCATCCCAATTACCATTACTATTAATGCTATGTAAAATGATGGGCGATTGGTGAGTGCAAATCCTTTATCCATAAGCTTTGCAATGATTAAATAGATACTCATAAAAAAGCCGATCATAAAACAAAGTGTTCCATACAAACCAAAAAAGTGCATTGGTCTTTTACCAAATTTACTTACAAAATTGATAGTTGCTAAATCAAGAAATCCATTAATAAATCTTTCCCAACCAAACTTAGTAACACCAAATTTTCTTGGTCTATGTTCAACTACTTTTTCACCAATTTTTTTAAATCCACTCCACTTAGCAATCACAGGAATATAGCGATGCATTTCACCATAAACCTCAATATTTTTAACTACCCTATTCTTGTAGGCTTTCAACCCACAATTAAAGTCGTGCAACTTTATTCCACTACTCCAACGTGCAGCACCATTAAAAATTTTTGAAGGAATATTTTTCGTTAATGTATTGTCATATCTCACTTTTTTCCATCCACTCACAATATCAAAATTTTCTTCAAGAATCATTTTATATAATGATGGAATTTCATCTGGGCTATCTTGCATATCAGCATCCATAGTAATTACTACATTGCCTTTTGCGGCTTTGAAACCCTCGTTTAACGCAGCACTTTTTCCATAATTTCTTTGAAATTTAATCCCTTTAAAACTATTATTTTTTGATGAAATATTTTGCAATACTTGCCAGCTATTATCAGTGCTTCCATCATCAACCATAATTACTTCATAAGAGAAATTATTTGCAGTCATTACACGAACAATCCATTCGCTCAGTTCTGGCAAAGATTCATCTTCATTAAACAATGGTATAACTACTGAAATATCCATAAAATTAATTTACTTGTTGTTGATTTTTAGGAGCAGCAACTGCACCAATTAAAGATCCAATTATTCCCAAAAATAATGTACCCATTAATGTCAATGCAAAATACATACTTCTTGCTACTGTTTTTGCTTTGTCCATATTTTCCTGCAATCCTTTTTCATCAAATTTATTATTCTTCCTTAGCTCAATAATTTCCCTGTTTAAAGAGTCTTCAATAAAATGTGGAAAGAAAAAATATATGGCTAATAAATTATAAATAAAATATACACAAGCCACGACAGCAGCAGTTTTAAAGCCATAACTAAACAATGTTACAAAAGTTGTATTGTTGTTTAATTCTTTGTTATAAAAAATAATAGAAACAATTAAACCAATAATAATAATTGCAGCAAATACAAGCTTAGTCCATTCATCAAAATCTGTTTTGGTGAAGTGTGTAATGGCATTGAAGCAAATTAAAACAGCAGCAATAATCAGCCCTTTATTTACGTGAGATTTATTTTGCATAAATTAATTTAAAAGCAATTTTCCTTTGGTCACAACTCCTACTACTTTTCCTTTTTGTGGTTGGTTAAAAAATGGGCTGTTAATGGATTTGCTTTTGTTGTTTTCTTTTGTTAAAGTCGAAAAATCATCTCGATTAAACAATGTTAATTCAGCTTTTGCACCTTCTTGAATTATTGGTTTTGGCAAGCCAAAAATATTTCTTGCATTTGTACTTAGTAACGCTATCAAACTTTCTGTTGATAACTGTGGCATAGCATTGTTGATGGAAGAAAAAACAGTTTGTAAACTTATCATTCCATTTTTTGCATATTCAAACTCACAAATTTTATCATCAATATGTTGAGGAAAATGATGAGATGCAATACAATCAATTTTACCATCTAATAAAGCTTGTCTCAAAGCCAACATATCTGCTCTACAACGCAATGGTGGATTAAGTTTTAGGTTAGAATTATAATCAACTAAATCCTCATCGCAAAACAACAAATGGTGTGGTGCAACACTGCAAGTAATTTGTAATCCTTGTTGCTTTGCTTCATTAATTAGCTCAACACTTTCTGCAGTACTAATGCCTGTAATGTGTAGTTTACTTTGCGTATATCTTAATAATTCAATATCACGTTTAATCATCAATGTTTCTGCAAAAGCTGGAATGCCTGGCAAACCAAGTTGTGTAGAAACAATGCCCTCACTCATTAAACCCAATTTGCTAAAACCAGCATCAATAGGCATTTGCATAACAATACCATCAAAAGCTTTCACGTATTGCAAAGCTTTTAAAAAGAGGCTTGCAGATTGAACAGCATTAGTTCCATCGCTAAAAGCAATAGCACCACTGTTTTGCATATCATACATTTCTGCAAGTTCATTACCCTCCACTTTTTTTGAGATGGAACCAATAGGATGCAGCGTTATCGGAAGTTGGTTTGATTTTTCAACAACATAGCTAACTTGGCTTTGTGTTGAAATAGTGGGATTTGTATTTGGCAGAACAAACGCTTGTGTAAAACCACCAGCAACAGCAGCACCAGCACCAGTTTCAAGTGTTTCTTTATGCTCTAACCCGGGTTCACAAAAATTAGAAAAAATATCTATCCAACCAATTGATGCAATCACGTTTTCTTGATTAAAAATAACTGCATCAGTAACATTAATTTCGGCATCAATCTTTACGATAATACCATCATTTATTAAAATGTCTTTCTTTGAATTATTAAAGAGAGATTGATTGTCTTTTATTAAAATGTTCTTTAAGAGAATTTTCATTTATTTTTCTATCGAGTGTTTTGTCTTTTAGATGGCGGTGTATCTTTTGCTGTATCTCCACTTAAAACATAGGCAACTATCATGAATAGTATTGATGCTAGGTATATAAAATTTAGAACATTATTTCCATAACGAAATCGCTTAGATTCTACCGATGATCTGTTATAAATATCTTGTTGACTGTAAAATGTAAAAAAGCTTCTCCAAAACATAAGTTTGTGGTTCACATCAATCACAAAAAGAAAGATAACAGTCATAAGAATCTCAAATGGGCAACACTGGAAGAAGTGAGTTCTCACCAGCAAAAAAGTCCTGAAAAAGTTGCCTATAAAAAGC
>JANYEP010000022.1 GCA_025363075.1 Chitinophagaceae bacterium
CAATTACTGGTAAAGCATTTACTGTTACTGTTGTTGAAACTGAATCTATACAACCATTACCATTGGTTACCGTGTATCTTATTACACTTGTTCCTGCTGCAACACCTGTTACTAAACCTGTTGCATTTGCAGTAGCAACACCTGTGCTAACTGATGTCCAAACACCACTTGCAGTTGCATCGCTTAATTGAGTTGTTTTAGCAACACATATTGTTGTACCACCTGTAATGGCTGCAATTACGGGTAAAGCATTTACTGTTACTGTTGTGCTTACTGAATCTATACAACCATTACCATTGGTTACTGTATATCTTATAACACTTGTTCCTGCTGCAACACCAGTTACTAAACCTGTTGCATTAACAGTAGCAACTCCTGTTGAAACTGATGTCCAAACGCCACTTGCAGTTGCATCGCTTAATTGAGTTGTTTTAGCAACACATATTGTTGTACCACCTGTAATGGCTGCAATTACTGGTAAAGCATTTACTGTTACAGTTGTTGAAACTGAATCTATACAGCCATTACCATTTGTTACTGTGTAACGTATGATGGATGTTCCTGCACTTACGCCTGTTACTAAACCTGTTGCATTAACTGTTGCAACTCCTGTTGAAACTGATGTCCAAACACCGCTTGCAGTTGCATCGGCTAATTGAGTTGTTTTAGCAACGCATATTGTTGTACCACCTGTAATAGCTGCAATTACTGGTAAAGCATTTACTGTTACTGTTGTGCTTACTGAATCTATACAACCATTACCATTTGTTACGGTATATCTTATAACACTTGTTCCGGCTGCAACACCTGTTACTAAGCCACTTGCATTAATTGTTGCAACACCTGTGCTAACTGATTTCCAAACACCACTTGTAGTTGCATCGGCTAATTGAGTTGTTTTAGCAACACATATTGTTGTACCGCCTGTGATAGCTGCAATTACTGGAAGTGCATTTACTGTTACCGTTATTTCTTGAACTGGTCGGCAAGTTGTTCCCGGATCAGGATTTACAATTGCATACACATAATAAACTATTGCAGATGTTGTAGCATTAGGGAAATCGCTGCTATTCCAGGTATAGGTTGCTGTGTAAGGATTGCTGCCTCCTGTTGGTGTAACAGTTGATATTGCAGTACCTGCATATATTGCTGTTAATTCAGCAGCAGTAGGTGATCCACCCGCAACTTGGTCGCTTGTAAATCTTACAAATCGAATTCCACTTGCTGTATTGGTTGAAGTATTAACCGTGATATTAGCACCACTTTGACCAATACATATTGTTTGTGCTGCACTTGGATTGGTTATAGTTGGGCAACTGTATATACCAAAGTTTACATTGGTAACATCGGCAGTGGTAACTGTTACAGCAGTAATGCCATTAATGGTTCCATCACTACCTGCACCACTTCCAACAAACTCACCAGTATTAACATATCCAGCAGGTAAACTTGCACTTGGTGCTGTTGCACCTTGTGTACCCAATGTTGTACTTAATACCATTGTATAAGTTCCTGCACTAATGCCAGAGAATGAATAAGTGCCACCAGCACCAACAGCAACAGAAGCAACAACTTTGTTACTTGCATCTACTAAGTTAGCATACAAAGTGCCGCCAACATTGGTTCCTGTGCCATTCACTGTATTATCTGTTAAACCATTTACATCGTTGTAAACATTACCACTAACTGTTACTGGCTTGTTCATTGAAACGCCAATAACAAACACATCACCAGCATTGATGTTTGCATTTGCCCAAGCTGTTCCATTTCCATCGCCCCTTACATATACCTTAAAAGTTAAGGTAGTAATATTTGTTCCTGCAACTTTAACTGAACCACTTGCAGCCCCACTTCCTGAAGTGTAGCTAAGTGTTGTTGCACTGTTTAATATTTTATTCGCTGTTACATTAAACTCTGTTGTACCACTCAGTTTGCTTGCAGTAACTCCAGCAGTTTGTAATTCTAATTCAGAAGAAAAACCTTGAACGTTTGTTCCACCAAAATTTACATTACCTCCTAAACCAGAAATTTGCAACACAGGGTCGCTTACAGGTCTATTAAAAGTTAATGTTAAATCTCCGTAGTAATACCTTCCTGTTAAGGAAGAACTGGAATTGTATAAAGGATAAACACTATTATAAAAACTAAAACCACTGTTCACTGCAACATCTTGACCTGTACCTGCTGTACCTGTTGGGCTTGATGTGAAAGATGAATTAGATGGTGTAGAAATTGTATTTAATAAATTAAACACTGGCAACGAAACTGCTGCTGTGCCTAAACTATTTGTTGAAGCACCATACACCATACCAGTTCCTGTACTTACTACACCAACAGGAATAGCACTATACTGTTGATTTGAAAACGATGCTGTAACTGTAATCGTTGGGCTATATGCAACAAAAGTAGAACCTGAAGTGTTCTCTAATTTAGTTGCTGTTTGATTTGTAACTGTTGCTCCATGGAAGGAGAAGGCAAACTTCCGCTTGAAAGTTCTAATTGAGTTTGAGCATTTAGCTTGAAAAAGCTGCTTACTAAGAAAATGCTTGATAAAACCGTAACTTTAAATAAGTTCATTTGTTGGTGTTTTCACTGCTTTTACGCAGTTGTGTTTAAATTAATTTTAGGTTTTTCGAAGGATGAGCTGGATTAATTTAAATCATTAACAATCAATAACGTATTTTTTATAACTATATTTTGTCATACAAAAGTTTTTTTTAAACAAATGATTGATTTGAAACAACCTATCATCAAGTATTCATTTAACAAAGGTTATCATATCATCCAAAATCCACGCAACCCTTATGTTTATTAGGTTCTAACCATTTGTTTTAGGATTAATTGTTACTACTACGCTATTATTATTTACACAGCCATATATATCTGTTACACTGTAAGTTATTGTTGAAATTCCTGCAATAATTCCTGTAACAACCCCTGATAAACTCCCAATTGTTGCTACACTCGTAGTGCCTGATGACCAAACTCCACCTGACGTTGAGCTACTCAATGTAGTAGTTAGCCCAACAGCTGTAATTGTTGTTCCTGTAATAGAAGGTGTGCCAGAAAGTGGATTTACAGTTGCTGTTACAGCAGTTGCTGCACTTCCACTATAACAATTATTTACTGCATCGTGAAAAGCTGCATAATAAGTTCCAGCTGCAACTGCACTTGGTGTACTCACAACATTTGCAGCAGTGCAAGGTGTACCTGTATGCCACGATAATGAAGTGCCTCCAGGGGTATTACTTGCTGTGATAGTAGTTAAATCAACAGTTGTAGCGAAACAAGAATTTGTTTTGGTTGTTGCAGAAAGTGTTGGTGCAATTATTCCTGCATTGCAACCAGTACATGCACCAGGAAAATTGCATTGGCCCTCAACATAAATTCCATACACACTATAGCTTGCTAAAATACCTGTCACTGAACCAAGAGAAATTCTTAGTTTATTGTATGAGCCACAAAATATTCCACTAACAGATTGTTTACCTCCAAGCCCAACAACATTCAATAAGTTACTACCACTTATAGATCCAACAGTTGTTGAATTATTATAAGCAGTTAATGTAACGCTATTAAGAGCCGATGCTATGCCTCCATTTACATCAACTAAAAAACCAATACGTGTGCCTGATGAATACGTTTGCCCAAGATTAACTTCTATATAACCAGCACCACCAACTCCTAATGGAATGCTTACTGTTGCTGCTGTTGCAGTGCCTGTATCAATAACATTTGATGTGTTTGAAACAGTGCAAAACAAACAAAGACCTGTTGTGCCAGATGATGAAATACTTGCTTGAGATGTGGTTAATAAAGTTTGTGTACAAGTTTGACCGAATGATGTTGCAACGGATAACATCACTAATGAGATTATGGATATAGTAAGACTTATTTTTTGTCTCACGGTATTAGATTTGGTTTTCGGATTAATGTTCCAATTTTACAGCCTCAATTTAAGTGAGTTGTAATCTAAACATATTGAAAGTAGGAAAATCTAATACTAAGCAGTTGTAAATCTAATAACAATTATGTACCAAAATTGTTATGCACGTTGTGTTCATTCAGAAACAATCTGATATTAAACAACTTGCAGAAAAAGGGAAATCTTCTCTGAAAAAAGAATAAAAAATATTGCAAGAAATAATCAACTTCAAAAACAACTATCCATTGGGTTTTGGATTAATAGTTATAGTAGTAGTAACACTATTGCTACAACTATTTGCATTTGTTACTGTATAAGTAATAGTTGCAGTGCCTGGTGCTACACCAGTTACTATCCCTGAAGTATTTACTGTTGCAACCGTAGTGTTAGAAGAGCTCCACACACCACCACTTGTTGCATCACTAAGGGTTGTTGTGCCACTAACAAAAGTTAGGGTTGTACCTATAATGGCTGCTACTGTTGGTAAAGCATTTACAAAAACACTCATAGTATCTGTGCATCCAGCAGAGAAAACAAAATTATAAGTACCAGAAGCACTTGTTGCAAAACTTGCAGTTGCTACGCCATTTGTTGTATTGCCTAAAGTAGCACCACTTGGATTAAGTGAATAGCTTGTCCAGGTTGTACCGGATGTTGGGCTTCCTGTTAATGTTGCAGAATTACCAGCACAAATTGTTTGATCAATGCCTGCATTTGGTTTTGCATTAATAGTAATGGTTGATGATTGTGGCGTTGTACCACAACTTGCAGCAGTACCAGTAACTGTGTAATTCCCATTTGATGATGCAGCATAAGTTTGTGATATTGCACCACTTATTGCTGTGCCATTATTATACCATTGATAAGAACTAAAACCTGATTGTGCAGTAAAAGTCGATGGGTTGCAACTTGAAGTAAATGATGGTGGAGGCATTGTGCTTGTTGTAGAAGAAATGTAGGATGACATTGAATACCCTGCACCACTTTCAATAAATGCAATGTTCATTCTTGCTGTTGAAGTAAACCTAAGATTAGCAGGATTACTAAGTTGAGAATTTGTGAACTTAATAAAATAATATCCAGTTGCTCCAATTTGAGTTCTTGCAGATGTTAAGGATTCTACATTCGTTCCATTTATGTAAACAATAGCAGAAGAACTTTGTAAAATGATATAACCAAAGTATGGAAAAACAGCGTTACTACCATTTGCATTATTAAGGAATTGATTTGTTTGAACATCGTAAGAACCTGCACAACTGCTTAATGGTGGCTGCACAATCATATCAATTTCGCAACCATCAGCAGAGCCTGTAAATACTGCAACAGCCTTACTCGTAGTGATATAGCTTGTAGTGTATGCTGTAGCACCATCACCATTATTTATTGTTGCATAATCGCCTGCATTTGTTAAGGTGTAATTTGTGGTAACACCTGTGCTTGGCACAAGAACGGAAACTGTTGTAGCAGCTTGTGTTGCAACAATTGTAGAGCGTTCATAACCTGTGCTGCCATTACTTCTAACAACAACATAGGTTGTCCCTAAATATGATATTGGCATTACCTGACTTTCAACTCCATCTCCACAACCAGAGCTGTTATCACAACGCATTCCAGCGTTTACAACAATATTATTATTAGCTGTAACCAAGCTACCCAAAGTTGCCTGAAACATATAGCTTTGACCAGCATTTAAAGTAGTGAGCAATATTCCATTTACAGAAACACTTGTACTATTACTCATTGCTAAAACACTATAAACAGTTGCCCCAGTTTCTCCTGAAAAACAAACCGAGCCTGATACATTTGCATAATATCCAATTCTAAAAGAAGTTCCTAAACCTTGGTCTCCTAAACTTGTAAATGCACTATTTCCTTTTTGAATACAACTACTAATATCACCTGGTCCAGAGCCTCCAGATGTGTAATTATCTGATGCAATATTTCTAACTTGAACACTAATGGCCGAAGTTCCAGAAACTGTTAAACCCTGTCCATTTAACACAGTTGCTATTGGGTTTGAAGCAGCATCTGTTGCAGTAAATCTATAACGTAAAGGAGTACCAGCAACGGTTGTAAGTGAATTTGAATAAACAGTGCCATCACTTGAACTAATAGTTACAGGCACAGCTGTTGTGCTAAGTGTTGTAATTACTAATTCATTGTATCGATTGAAATATTGCCAAGGAGAGGGAGCAATATAATGTGTATTTGCATACTGTGCTTTTGCTTGTATTGATAAAATAAATACAAGCAAAAATGCTTTAGAAAAATGTATAAAAATCCTTTTCACTATGCTAAAGTGTTATTAATAAGATTATTAAAATGTAATGGTGAAAATGTTCTAAGTACTCACTTACTTATTAAGAGTTTGGATAGGGGTTAATGACTACAATAGCTGTGTTATTTGCAGTGCAACCACTACCATTTGTAATGGTATAAGTAATGGTTGCGTTACCAGCATTAACGCCTGTTACAACTCCTGTTGAGCTACCCACAGTTGCATTGCTTGTTGATGTCCAAACTCCACCAGCAGTTGAACTATTTAAAGTTGTGGCTAATCCTACAGCTGTCAATAATGTTCCTGTAATATTGGGTACAGTTGGGTTGGCATTTACTGTTATAGTTGTGCTTGCAGAATCTTTACAACCACTTCCATTTGTTACAACATATTTAACAACACTTGTACCTGCTGCAATACCAGTAACAACTCCACTACTATTAATAGTTGCAACACTTGTTGTAGCACTGCTCCACACACCACCACTTGTTGTATTACTTAGTGCTGTTGTAAATCCAACGCAAACACTTGTAGTACCAGTAATAGCAGGCACTGTTGGCTTTGCATTTACTACAACAGTTACACTACTTGTTGCAGCAGTACATCCACCACTTGGTGTAACTGTAACATTGTATGTTCCACTTGCAGCTGTTGTTGCATTTGTTATTGTTGGGTTTTGAAGTGTAGAAGTAAATCCGTTTGGACCAGTCCAACTATAAGTTGCACCAGTTACTGCTGTTGTTGCAAGGTTTAAAGATGCACCAGCACAAATTGGCGAATTGCTACTTGCAGTTGTAGTTGCATTAACAACCTTTACATAAATAATTTTCGTTGTTACTCCTGCTGGATTGTAGTTGTCTGTCGCTGTATAGGTAACAGCATTTGTTCCAATATTGCAAGGGCTACCTGTAACATTGATAGTAGCTATAGAGGTCGTTCCACTTGTTGTTGATGTGGTTGTATTGCACAAGCTGCCAATGTTTATACTCGATGAAACTGTTTGATTAACTTCAGGTGGCAAAAAAGTTAACGCCAATGATGTTGTTGACCCACAAGTAAGCGTTAAAGTATCGTTGGAAGGTACACCTGTAATAGAAGGTGGAATATTTGAAGCATTTGAAACATTAAATGCAAAACAACCATAGTCTAAATAGTTTACACCATCTGTATTTCCTGCCCCTCCATCATACACACTACTATTTAAACCAAAACGCCCCACTTGCACATAGTTTACATTATCTCCTTTACTTATACCAACAGTTGCAGCTGTTCCACCAAAACCAGCAGTACCGCTACTTGCAGTACCTGTTGTCCATTGCATATCACCATAGTTAAATTGCACGTTATTTCCCAAACCAATACTTGCATCATTGCCATCGGTTAAAATAACTTGAAACGTATTTAATAAAACTGGTGTAGCTGTGCTGCCATAGTAAGCAACACCAGGCCAAGTAACAACAATTTTACCAGTACTTACTTTGTATTTTACAGTTGCACTACCACTAACCAATGTATTTACATCTGCCCAAAATGGTGCAATCATCGGTATACTATTAGGAAAACCTGTTGATGAGTAATCACCACTTGCAGCTGTAAAAGTTAAATTACCATTATTGTTAATGTAGCATTGTGTGTAAGCTACTCCATATAGATTGAAAGAAAATCCTAAAGAAATAGGGCCCAAACTACCATCATCGTTAGCTGCAAATGCAGTGTATGTACCATCTGGGGCAAAATAACAACTGGTGGCAATTGTTCCATCTGTAAACAAAATATTAGAAGTATAACCAGAGGTTAAACCAAATACTGT
>JANYEP010000031.1 GCA_025363075.1 Chitinophagaceae bacterium
TTTTTTCTGAATTTTCCAACTTAGCTGCTTCAGCAGTATAAAAAAGATATGGTTCATAGACACGTGCTGAGTCTTTCCAAAACATTGCTAATTGATTGTAAATATTAACTTTAGCTGAGACTTCGTTCTTATTATCTTCAATTTTTTTTTCTATTTTTTCTACAAATTGTTTTTGAGAAATACTTAAATTTTGTTTCGATTTATTTAAAACATCATTAAAATTTAGCTTCTCAACATTGCTTGCAGGAGCTGCTGCTGCTGCAATTTTGTTGGGATTGACAGTTTTATCGAAAAAAAATAGCAGCATTAGAATTAATAATGCTGCTGATAAAAGAATGACTTGTTGTTTACGCACTTTAAATAATTTGTGCAAATTTAGCTCGGCTTGTACTTAGATTTCACTTCTGCTACAAATTCTTTAGATGGTTTAAATGCAGGAATAAAATGTTCAGGAATATGTACAGCAGTATTTCGCTTGATGTTCCTACCAATTTTTGCTGCTCGTTTTTTTACAATAAAACTACCAAATCCACGCACATAAATGTTTTCCCCTGATGATAATTGCAACTTCGCTTCTTGAAAGAAGCTTTCAAGCGTTACTAAAACATCAACCTTTGGTATGCCTGTTTTTTCGGCAATAATGTTAACGATATCGGCTTTTCTCATAACTGATTTTTTTTGAGTTTATTTCTTATGGATGGCTAAGGTATGTGAAATATTTAAATAGAAAACATTTTAAAAAGTATATCCGAAGTTGTAGTTTATGCTTTATTTTTTATTTTTTTTCTAATTGAGTGATAAATAAACTTTTAACAAAACGAAAAAAATAAAAAAAAATTTCTTATTTCGACATTTTTTTTAGAAAAGATAGAACCAACTGTAGATATTTTGATTTATTGCTTATTTTCACCTCATATAATTAATTATAAAATGTATAAACTGATAACGATACTTAGCATTATTTTTTTTATCTCGGCAAAAGCCCAAAATATTAAAAACGAAAAGTTTGGAACAATTAAAATAGAGGATTTTTCACCTAAATCTTCTATTTTGAAGGATGATGATGCAGTTATTTTGAGTGACGTTTGTTCATCAGAATTTGAAGGGAATAACAACGGAAACTTTACTATTATTTACAAGCAACATAAAAAAATTTTAATCAGAAAAAAAACAGCTTTTGATGCAGCAAGTTTTAAAGTAAATCTATATCAAGGAAACAGTTTAACAGAGGAAAGATTAGATGATGTTGAAGCTGCAACATATAATCTCGAAAATGGGAAAATTGTTGTTACTAAACTTGATAAAGAAGCTGTAATAAACGAGAAAATTAATCGCTACAACAATGCAAAAAAATTTACAATGCCCGACGTTAAAGAAGGCTGCATAATAGAGTATAGCTACAAATTAAAAACTCAATTTTGGGATCATTTACGATCTGGAAATTTTCAAAGCCAATATCCGACATTGTGGAGTGAATATCAAGTTACCATTCCGCCAATGTTCGGCTATGTAGTTGTTAAAAAAGGAGATTACAAAGAGTTCCTCAAGGTTGATAGTTTTAAAAATATCTTTAAATCTTATTCAATTTTATTTCGTGGAGAAAGTGCTTATGAGTCGGCTTCTGTAGGCTCTTTTTCTGGTGATGCCAAGTGGCTTTTGTGGGTAATGAAGGATGTACCAGCATATAAAAAAGAAGATTTTGTTGCTAATCACAGTGAACATAAAATAAAATTTGAATTTGAACTCCATACTGTAAAATATTCTGAAACAAATACCAAGCAATACATTAAATCTTGGTTAGAAACAGCATCAGATCTATTAAAATCAGAATCGTTTGGGCAAATCTTAGATAAAGAAAAAAATGGATGGATAGAAAAAGAAGTAAACACATTAACAGGTAAACTTGAAGGAATTGAATGTGCAAAAAAAATATTTTCCTATGTACGAGACAATTTCATTTGTACAGATTATGACGCAATAAGATTATCAGACGATCCAAAGAAAATATTTAAAAATAAAAAGGGAAATGTTGCTGATATTAACTTATTGCTAACAGCAATGTTATATCAAAAAGGATTTATTGCTAACCCTATATTGTTAAGTACAAGAGGCAATGGAAAGGTTAGTGAAGTCAGTGCAATTTTGGATGAATACGATTATGTAATTTGTCAATTAAAAATTGATAGTACAACTTACTTACTTGATGCTTCACAAAGTAAAATTGGCTTTGGAAAACTACCTTCATTTTGCTATAATGGTTATAGTCGAATGATTGCTGAAATGCCTTATTTAGTTGACCTTTCGGCAAATAAATTAAACGAAAGCAAAACAACAATTGTGTTTATGATTAATGGAGAAAATAAAAAAATGGAAGCTTCGTACGAATCAAAACTTGGCTATATAGAATCGCAGGATTTACGCAAAAAATTAACCGCAACTTCAACTGCTGATTATATTAAAGAAATTGCAAAAGCATATCCAGTAGAAGCACAAATTGATAGCATTGAAATTGTTAATCAAAAAAATTTGGATGAAGTAATTACTGTTAGATATGACTTTAAATTTCCAAAGGCAGATGAAGATATTATTTACTTCAATCCGTTTTTTGCAGAAGCCACAAAAGAGAATATCTTCAAAGCAGAGCGAAGAAAATTGCCAGTAGAAATGTCTTTTACTTTTGATGAAACATATATACTGGATATGGAAGTTCCAACAAGTTACAAGGTTGATGAAATGCCAAAAAGCGTTCGTTCAAAGTTCAATGATGGTGAGGGTTTATTTGAGTATATTATTGCAAACAAAGAAGGGCATATTCAACTGCGTTGCAAGTTTCAATTAAACAACGCAAACTATTCAGCAGAAGATTACGATTCATTAAGAGAATTTTTTGGCTTGATGGTTAAAAAACAAGCGGAACAAATTGTATTTAAAAAAATAAAATAAATCTTGATGAAATTATTTTTTATCACACTTCTATTTATCGCCTCACAATCATTTTGTCAAAACTATAATGTAACCCTAATTCCAGATTCATTAAAGCTGAATGCTAATGCAGTATTGCGTTTCGAGGAATTGAATATTAGAATAAAAGACATTGATAAAGCAGTAGTAAAACATAAATATGCTATCACCATTTTAAATGAAACTGCTGATAATTATGCATCTTACTTTAATCACTATGACAAACTAATTAGCTTGAGTGATATTAGTGCAAATTTGTTTAATGCGAATGGAACAAAAATTAAATCTGCAAAACGAAAAGAAATTTATGACGTAAGTAATGATGGCGATGCTTTTTTAACAGATAATAGAGTAAAAGTGTTTTCATTTCACTATAAAAATTATCCTTACACCATTGAGTTTGAAGATGAGCAAACCTATGATGGCATTTATCACTTACCAACTTGGTCACCTGTGCGTGATGAAAAATTTGCTGTGCAAGAAAGTAATTTATTAGTGGAAACCCCATTAGATTATGGTTTGCGATTTAAACAACTAAACATTACAAAAGAGCCAATTATTACCAACGAAAAGAAAATGAAATATAGCTGGGTTCTACAAAATTACAAAGCAATAGAAGAGGAAATATTTATGCCAAGTTGGATTGATGTTACACCAACAGTTTTTCTTGCCCCTACAAAGTTTTCAATTGAAGGCTATAGTGGTGAAATGATTGACTGGAAAGGGTTTGGTAACTTTAGCTTAGCACTCAACCAGAAAAGAAGTGTATTGCCAGATGTCCTTAAACAAAGAGTACACCAACTAACTGACAACTTAAAAAATGATGAAGAAAAAATAAGTGTGCTGTATGATTATCTCCAAAAAAATACACGCTACATAAGCATTCAATTGGGTATTGGTGGCTGGCAACCTTTGCCAGCAAGTTTTGTTGCAGAAAAAAAATATGGCGATTGCAAAGCACTAAGTAATTTTATGGTAAGTCTCTTAAAAGAAGCAAATATTACTGCATATTTCACAATCATTAATTCTGGTGAATATGAAACAAAAGGATTAGACATTGATTTTCCAATGGTGAAATTTAACCATATTGTTACTTGTGTGCCCTTGCAAAATGATACAATGTGGCTTGAATGTACAAGTCAAACTGCAAGTGCAGGATATATGGGAACTTTTACAGGCAATAGAAAAGCTTTAATGATAACTGATAGTGGTGGTGTTGTTGTATCTACACCAAAATTTATTGCAAACGAGAATAAAGAAGTTAGAAAAATAAATGCAATTGTTGATGAAAAAGGAAATTTGAATATAACAAGTAATGCTCTATTAACTGGCATTAAACAAGAGTTTGCTCACGCCCTTTTGCACGATGCTACAGAAGAACAAAGAATAGAATATTTGAATAAATATTTGAAGTTACCCACTTATACAATTAACAAATATGATTTTAAAGAAACAAAAGCCCGAATTCCAGTAATCGCTGAAAGCCTTGATATTACTGCTCCTTCCTATGCTGCTCTTTCAGGAAAAAGGATGTTTATTACTCCAAACTTGTTCAACAAAAGAAATAAACTAAAAGATGATAAGCCAAGGCTTTTTGATATTGTTTACAGAACTGCATATACTGAAATTGATAGTGTTGAAATAAAAGTCCCAACTGGCTACAACATAGAAATGATGCCAAAAAATATTAGTATTGATAACAAATTTGGTAAGTATAAAATAAATTACAGCTTTGATAATAATATTATAAAGGTTACAAGATACTACGAACAAAATGCTGCTGTTTTCCCAAAATCAGACTACACTGATTTAACAAAATTTTACGATGAAATGCACAAAGCCGATAGAGCAAAAATGGTACTTGTTAAAGATTAATAGAGTAAACAATTAACCTAATAATGCCTCAGCAGATGATTCAAATTAAAAGATTTTTTTATGATAATTGTCTGTAAAGAAAGTATTTGTATTTAAAAAATGTGCATTTAACAATCAATATTGTCTTTTTATTAACAAACAAACATTTGTAGTGATATAACTACACAAAACTTATTATGTTTGTCTCGGTTTTTCATAGGATATTGGATTTTAAAAACGGGGTTGTGTTTCTACACGACCCTTTTTTTTTTCATTATTTATACTTTTTTATAATCGCTTCACAAGCCTCATTAATCATTTTAAATACTTTGTGATAGCCATCTTCATTACCATACCAAGGATCTGGCACACTCCTATTTTCATTTGGATAAGATTCGTTCAGCAACAAATCGACTTTATTTTCATTCCAATCGTTGCCACAAATACTTTTCACTTCAGCGTAGTTTTCTTCATCCATCACATAAATCTTATCAAACTCAATAATATCCTTACGCAAAAATTTTCTACATTTTTGATGGCTTATATTAATGCCATTTTGTAGTGCAACTTTTTGCGATAAATGATGTGGAGCTTCGCCAATATGATAGCCAGCTGTTCCTGCACTATCAACTATCCAATTTAATTTTTGTTTATATATTTTATCTTGCAAAATACCTTCTGCCAAAGGGCTACGACAAATGTTGCCCAGGCAAACCATTAATATTTTCATTATCCAAAAGTAGTTAGTAACTGTTATGATGTAGTTATATTTTTCATTTAAAAAAAAATATTTTTTATGGAATAATTCTATCAAACACATCTAACATAAAACAGCTAGCAGTTTTCAAAAAACATTTTTAAACATCTCAACATTTTACAAAAATGATAAGGTAAAATAATTTTATATGAAAGCTGAAAATATTTTAAAAAGTGATGTACTCGACATTCTTTTTCAAAACAAAAACAAAGATTATGGGGCTTATGAATTGCGTAAGTTTTACCCTAATCGTTTAAAAAAATCTATTGGATTAATGATTTTATTGGTATTGATTTTTGCAGGAATGCAAAGTTGGAAGCCAATAAGAAAAGCAGGTGATTATATTGGGGCATTGTCGGACACAATGAAATTGACAACATTTATTATTCCAAAAGACAATCCAATTGAAATAGAAAAAACAAAAGCAGTTAAAACACCACTAAAAGCACAAGTTCCAGATTTTGTTCCTGTGATTGTTCCTAATGATTTAGCAAAAAATAATATGCCAACAAATGAGCAAAAAGACACTACACAACTTGGAACAAAATTTATTGATGGCACAGCTTCAAAAGGCAATATTGACGATGGCTTGGGCAATCTTAAAGGCAAGCAAGGTGGTGGAAAAACTGGTGATAACGACAAAGAAAAAAATAATGATGACGATGATATGCCAATAACAAATCCTTCTGAATATCCAGTATTTCCTGGTGGTTCAGAGGCATTGAAAAATTTTATGATAAGAAATTTGAGTCAACCAGACAATATTGAAGAGGGAGAGAAATTTATTGTGATTGCAAAATTTATTGTAGATAAACAAGGTAATATTTCCAACATTGAAGTTGTTAAAAATGGTCGTGAAGATTTGGATGATGAAGTAAAAAGAGTGATTGCAAAAATGCCCCAATGGAAGCCAGGTTCACAAAATGGAAACCCAGTTGCTGTTTACTTTAAAATGCCTGTAACATTTGTAAACAACAATTAAAGAATAGCTACAAATTCGCACGGTATTTTTTTATTAATTTATTCGTGATTTTGTAGCTAATCATTTTCCCATAAATTGCAGCCTCAATTTTATGCAAGAAGATTATAAACCACAACACAGAAAAGCATTTGAAATGCTGCATCGCACTACGAGTATTGTAATGGCTTTGTTTTTTATAGCTGTTGGAGTAATGTGTGTTTTGGCAGAACGTTATCACATTGACAGATTACTACAATACGATAATGTGTTCAGGTATTTTTTTGCGTTTATTTGTTTTTTATATGGTGGTTTCAGGCTGTATCGTGGATTTAAGAAAGATTATTAAATGAAGTATTTATTTGTTTTTATTGTCATATTTTTTTCATCTTGCTCTGGCAATAATGAAACTAAAAAAGAAGCAACTGATACACCGCAAGAAGGAACAATTTACGTGAGTGTTGATGAAAGTTTCAAACCTGTAATTGATGAAGAAATTAAGGTTTACAAATCAAGTTATCCTAAAGCAAACATTGTTGTAAGTTACAAATCTGAAGCTGATTGTTTTAGAGATTTAATAAAGGATTCAACCAGACTGATAATTGTTTCAAGAGGATTAACACCAAAAGAAACTGATTACTTTTTAAACAAATTATCATTCAAGCCGATTTATAATAACATTGCCTACGATGCAGTGGCAGCAATAGTTAACAGCAATAATCAGGATTCTATTTTTACTATTGATGACTTAAAAAAAATACTAAGTGGGCAGAAAAAATATACTGCAATTTTGGATGGAACAAATGCAACCAGCACTGTAAAATTTTTACAGGATAGTGTTTTAAAAGGAGCAAAATTTGGAGCAAATGTTGTTGCTGTAAATGGAAGTGAAGCTGTAATTGAAGCAATTAAAAAAACAAAAGATGCAATTGGTTTTGTAGGTAATAGTTGGGTAAGTAATGAATATGATGAACAACAAATTCAAAACCTAAAACAAATGAAATTAGCATTGATTGAATGTGTGAGATGTGAAGAAAAAGGATATTTTGCGAAAGCATCACAAGCAACTTTAACTTATGCTCAATACCCTTTGGCACGACCATTGTATTTTATAGTAAAAGAAAATTGGTTGGGGTTAGGAACAGGCTTTACAAATTTTTTAAGTATGCAAAGAGGTCAATTAATTTTTAGACGATCTTGCCTTGTTCCTGCAAAAATTGATTTTAATAAAAGGTTGGTGAAATAAAAATATTTTAAACAAAGCAAAATGAAAAAAACGATCGGCATTATTGCAGCTGTAATTTTTACAGTTTCAATTTCAACAGCTCAAACCATTAACGATGCAATTAAATTATTGCATTATGGAAAAAACAAATCGGCAAAAGACCAACTTCAGAAAATGATTACTGCTAACGATAAAGATGCGAATGCGATTTATTGGCTTGGTCAAAGTATGATTGCTGTGGATGATGTTGCAGGTGCAAAATCTCTTTATCAAAAATCGCTGCAAGCTGGTGTCAACAACGCTTTGCTATATATTGGTATGGCTCATATTGATTTACTCGAAGGTGGAGATTGGAATGCAGCAAACCAAAAATTTGAAAGTGCTATTACCACAACAGCAGAAACAAGAGGCAAGAATAAAGGCAAAGCTCCAGCATATATTTTAAACGCTATTGGTCGTGCAAATTGTGTTGGTCACTTAGTTAAAGATGGTAGTAGTAAATTTGGTAATTCAGAGTATGCAATTGAAAAATTAAACGAAGCTGCCATTGTTGATGCAACCAATGTTGACTGCTTTATTTACAAGGGGCTTTGCTATAGAAAAATGGGTGGAGAGTTTGGTGGTGAAGCACAAAAAGCATATATGGAAGCAATAAGCAGAGATTCAAAAAGTGCTGTTGCTAATTATTTAATTGGTAAAATTTATTTGAGCCAACAAAACAAGACTTTTATGGAGCAATATTTTAATGCTGCATTAGCAATTGATCCTGCCTTTGCTCCAGCTTACTTGGATTACTATAGCTACTATGCTGATAAAGATGTAACTGTTGCTAAAGATTACATTGAAAAATATTTGCAGTATGCAGATAAAGATTGTAACAACGATTATTTCTATGCCGATTATTTGTTTCGTGCAGGAAAATATCAAGAGAGTTTAAACAAAGCAAAAGAACTTGAAAACAGTGATTGTAAAATGAGGGTGCCAATTTTATATGCATATAATTATGACAGATTAAATGACTCTTTACAAGCTAAATCGAGCATAGAAAAATTCTTTGCCAATGCAACTCCAGATAAAATTTTAATTACCGATTATGGTATTGCTTCAAAAATATTTTCTCGTTTTCCTGGGATGGAAACACAAGCTGTAAACTACATCAACAAAGAGATTGAGCTTGACAATTCTAAGCCCAATCAGTTGCAATATTTGGCTCAGGAAGCTTCATTATTTGCAAGGGCAAAAGATTACACAAATCAATTGGATGTTATTCAAAAAACTATTGCTTTAAAAGGAGCCAAAAGCGAATACGATTATTACAATTTGGTTTCGACTGCTTACAACGCAAAAAAGTATCAGATGACATTAGATATTGCGAAGGAGTATATAACAAATTATCAGGATAAATCTCAGGGGTATGATTTTTACTCAAAAGCTGCAAAACGTTTAGATACAAGCAATACAACTGGATTGCTGTTTGAAGCAGTTGCAAAGCAAAATGAATTTTTGATAAAGGATACTTTAAAATATAAACAAAAGTTGATTGATAACTATTATATTCAAATGGCTTATTACAACGATGCTCAAAAAAATTACATAAAAGCTCTTGAAGTGTGTGATCAAATATTGGTTTTAGCACCTAATGATTCTCAAACATTAAAAATTAAGGATGCATTGAAAAAGAATATTGAGAAAAAAGGAAATAACGAAAATTCAACAAAGCCTGCTGCTAATAAAAAAAATGGCGGTTAAACATATCCACTTCTTAAAATAAAAATGTTATAAAAAAACTCCTTGCAAATGCAGGAGTTTTTAATTTGTATTAAGTACACAACTATATTTGCTTAATCAATTTATTTTATGTACTTTCTGTTGAATATAGGTATAGATAATTCGGCTACAAATTACCTTCCAATTGCAATACAATTGTTGTTTGCAGCTGGTTTTGTAGGTACAATGCTGGCATTATCTGCATTGGTTGGACCTAAGCGTAATACAAAAGACAAATTAGCAACTTTTACAAGTGGAATTGAATCTCACGGTGAAGCACGTTCTCCAATGGCAATTAAATATTTTTTAGTTGCTATTTTGTTTGTATTGTTTGATGTGGAGGTTATTTTCTTTTATCCTTATGCAGTAAATTTTAAGGCATTTGCACACGACCCTGCAATGGGTTGGAAAACCTTTTCAGCAGTTGTAATGTTTGTGGCTTTTTTTGTTATAGGTTTTATATATGTAATAAAAAAAGGTGCGTTGAAGTGGGAGGATTAATGTGTAATGTGATAATGAGCAAATTTGAAAATGAAAGACACGTTACAAAAATAATTTTCAAATTTTCACATTTATAAATTTTCAAATTGACTAAATGAGACCAGTACGTTTTAATATTCATCCAAAAGAAGCAAAGCTAACCGATAGTGTAATGGTTGCTGAAGCACCAGAAATGTACACTGGTGAAGGTTTTATGACTGCAAAGTTTGATAAGGTAATCGGTTTGGCTCGTAAAAATTCTATTTGGCCTTTGCCATTTGCCACAAGTTGTTGTGGAATTGAATTTATGGCAACAATGGGCAGCCATTACGATCTTGCTCGTTTTGGAAGTGAGCGTGTAGGATTTAGCCCACGGCAATGTGATTTATTGATGGTAATGGGAACTATTTCAAAAAAAATGGCTCCAGTTTTACGTCAGGTTTATTTACAAATGGCTGAACCACGTTGGGTAATTGCTGTTGGTGCTTGTGCAAGTAGTGGAGGCATTTTTGATACTTACAGTGTATTACAAGGCATTGATCAAGTGATTCCTGTTGATGTTTATGTACCAGGTTGTCCACCAAGACCTGAGGCTATTATTGATGGTGTAATGCAAATTCAGGAATTGGTGCATAATGAAAGCTTAAGAAGAAGAGGGAGTGAGAAATATCAAGAGTTGATGAACAGTTATGGAATTGAATAAAAAGTAAAAATTCAAAAGTCAAAAACAGAAAATTTTGGTTCTGACTTTTAACCTTAAATATGGGTTTAACACACGAAATAATAAAACAAAAATTAACTGAAAAGTTTGGAGATGCTATCCTAAATTGGGATGAGCAATTTGGATTTTTAAGTGTTGAAACTGCCAAGGAAATTAACCTTAAGGTTTTGCAATTTTTGTATGATGATGAAACATTTGCTTTTAAATTTATGACAGATTTAACAGCTGTACATTATCCAAATCAAGTTGGCAAAGAGTTGGCTGTTGTTTATCATTTGCACAACTTGGCTGCTAATGTAAGGTTGAGGTATAAAGTGTTTACAAGCATTGAAAACACTGATGTTTACACAGCATCTCAATTGTTTAGTGCTGCAAATTGGATGGAAAGAGAAACATTCGATTTTTTTGGAATTAATTTTGTTGGTCATCCAAATTTAAAGAGAGTCTTGAATGTTGATGAAATGGATTATTTTCCTATGAGAAAAGAATTTCCATTAGAAGACCAGACAAGAATTGATAAAGATGATGAAATGTTTGGCAGAGGTGGGACTTTGGGTTATGGTAGAGAAAAAGCAATTGGTGGAACAATAGCTGAAGATGAAAAACCAAATGAAGGAAGTGAGGTTTTGTAGCTGATTTTTTTGCTGTAGTACAAGGGTGCGACGCCACTACAGCTAAATAGAATTAATGAAGCTGGTAACAAAAAATAAAAAATGAAAGCCCGCAAGGGATTGAATAAAAATGTCAGACGTATTACACCATCATATTAAACTGCCTGAAGGCTCCATAGAAAAGCAAACTACAACGCTTAACCTTGGACCTACGCATCCTGCAACTCACGGGGTTTTTCAAAATATTGTGGAGATGGATGGCGAAAGAATCGTTAGCTCTGAGCAAACTGTGGGCTACATTCATCGTGCTTTTGAAAAGTTGGCAGAAAGAAGGCCTTTATTTCAAATTACAACGTTAACAGACAGGCTAAATTATTGCTCCTCGCCTATTAACAATATGGGTTGGCATTTGACTTGCGAAAAATTACTGAAAGTTGAAACGCCAAAACGTGTTGATTATTTACGTGTGATTATTATGGAATTGGCGAGAATTACTGACCATTTGATTTGTAATTCAATTGTAGGCGTAGATGCTGGTGCTTACACTGGTTTTTTGTATGTAATGCAATGGCGTGAACACGTTTATGAGATTTATGAGGAAGTTTGTGGTGCAAGGTTAACTACCAATATGGGTAGAATTGGTGGCTTTGAAAGAAATTTTACTAATGCTGCTTTTGAAAAATTAGAAAAATTCTTGAAGGAATTTCCTGCTGTTTGGAGAGAGTTTGAAAACCTTTTTAAACGCAACAGGATTTTTATTGAAAGAACGAAAGATACTGGAGCCATTAGTGCTGAAAGGGCTTTGAATTATGGGTTTACTGGGCCAAATTTACGTGCTACAGGTGTGGATTATGATGTTCGTGTTCATACGCCTTACAGTAGCTATCAGGATTTTGATTTTACAGTTCCTGTAGGTACAACTGGTGATAATTATGATAGGTGGCTTGTAAGAGGTGAAGAAGTTTGGCAGTCACTTTCTATTATTG
>JANYEP010000040.1 GCA_025363075.1 Chitinophagaceae bacterium
CAGCTACCTGCTGGCAATCCTGCAAAACTGTATTGCCCATTGCTATCGGTTGTGGTAGAAAAATTAGTACCACTCACCGCCACAAAAATATTTGCAGTAGGCAGGTTCTTTTGTGTCACTGTACCCTGCACATTGCCATCCTCCATCACCACGTCTATCTCAACGTGCTTGCCACTTTTCACGCTAAAAGGCACTGCCTTGTCCTGGTGTCCTGTGGCTTTAATGGTAAGTATGTAATCGCCTGGTTTAAACTGCACAATCTCTGCCTTGCCATCCTTGTCTGTTACATCCTGGCGGTTAATGCTGATAATATAAATGGTAGCACCCACAATAGCCTTGCTATGCCCAGCATCGGCATACACGTGTGCAATAATGGTAGTGTGCTGCGACACACCATTGCCCACCTTCCTGTTTTCTATATATTCCGTTACCATATTGGCTTGCGTAACGCCAAATTCAGGAATCAGCAAGTCATCCATATCACTCAGCACATCGGTGATGGTTTTAATGGATGCTGCAATATTTGTGGTAGCCGTTTGGCTGGTAATGGCAGATTGCTGCGGTGTACCCAGCGAGTTTTTATAAGCCGTCACAGCAACAGCGGCAGCAGCAATTTGTGCAGCGGTAACATTGTAGGGTACCAATGCAGCAGCATTACCCTGCAAATTAGTAATAGCATTTTCAGCTATGGAGACCTGCAATATTTCCGATGTTTTAAAATCGGTTTTTGTAATGTCAAACTGTGTTTGCAGTGTAGCATTCCCATTTGTTTTTGCCCACACTTTTCCCTTTCTGCACAGTGGAATCAGCAGTTTAAGCATTGCTGCCTGCAATGCCTCCTTTCCTTTGGCAACGCCTGTTAAGTCAATGCCCTGTGCATCAATTACTGCCTGCAACGCAGCTTGCAAAGGGCTGAATTTATTAATGAGTGCCAATAGTGGTGCAAACGCTGATAGCGTTACTGTATATTTCGATAAGAATAGTTTTACCCTTATGAACATATTTGCCTGCGAAATTTGATGATTATTCATTTTAATAATTTTTTTTAAGTTTAATAATGATAGCTATAAATCCTATAGCTAAGTTTTCGTCATTTCGAGGTTCGTGCCGAGAAATCTCATTCCTGTTTAACAGAAATCTGTTTAATAGAAATCTCATTCCTGTTTAATAGATTTCTCATTCGTTCCTCATTCGAAATTCATAATCCATAATTCAAAATTCAAAATTCCTCGTGGTGGTGGCAAGTCCAGTCCTATGCATTGATGTGTCAGTCCGTAGCAATGTGCTGCCGGTTCGGGGCATTCACCTGTCAATCCGGTGCATCGAGCAGCTCTTCCACTCCATTCACCTGCTGTTCCGGTGCATCGAGATGCCAGTCTGTCGCATTCACCTTTCAGTCTGTTGCATAGAGCTATTAATCCGCTCCATCGAGCTGCGATTCCGGTGCATTCACCACTTGTTCCGGTGCATCGAGATGCCAGTCCGTCGCATTTCGCTACTATACTATTGTTGTTTGTAATATAATCGATACACCATTTCATCTATTCACTGTTGAAATATGTAATAAAGCTAAAAGGTGGCGGGGAATCAGAAAAGCCAATTCTGGTTTTCAGCCAAACTTTAACGTTTGATTAACAGATATATATATAGATGAAAAAAGCAGCGTAAACGCTGCTTTTAGTAATAAAAAATATTTTAACAGAGAATGGGGTTAAATGTTATATAGGTATCCTTGTTTATATTCTCTTCATAAAATTGTTACAAACACAAATGTCTGCAACTATTGTAATAGTTGGTTATGCTCACTTTTTAAAAATGAAAACAGGCACAAGTTAATAAACTTGTTATGTACCAAAGCACCTTGGCGAATGATACCCTCCTTTGTAAAACCTAATCTTTCGGGAATCACCTGGCTTTTATAATTTTCTGTACCACATATTATTTCAACACGATTAAGGTGCAATTCATTAAAACAAAAGTTAATCAACCCTTTACAGCATTTTGTTACAATACCTTTACCCTGCTTGTTTTCAGCAAGCCAATAACCAATTTCTCCTATTCTATTGATGGTATTGATTCTATAAATACCCATTCTTCCTACCACCTTTTGGTTTTCAATAATTACAAAGGCAAATTCAATTCCATCGCTATTCCTTTGTTTTGAACCTTTAATATAGTTCTCAATAAATTCAACAGATTGCATATCATCTACCCAGATAAGCCATTCTCTCAGGTAATTTCTACTTTCATTTGCAATCTCAAATACTGCTTGCGAATGTGTATCATTAATGAGTTCAAGTTTAATATTTTCATCAATATTTATTTCCATTATTTCCCATTGATTTTATTACCAAAAAAATTATTTAACCTCATTCATCCATTTTCGTATTAAAGGAGAAATAAGAATGATAGTTACACCAAAAACTAAAGCATAAATGGCTAACTGTTTATAGCCCTCACAATAGATTTTCAGCGATTCTAAATTGCTTGCGTTTTTTGAATCGCTTGCTATGCCTGCCCCTAAAATACCTGCAACATATTGTCCATAGGCACTTGCCAAAAACCACATTCCCATCATTACGCCTTGCAGCTTTTGGGGAGATAGTTTGGTCATTAAACTCATACCAATTGGTGATAAACACAGTTCACCAAAAGTGATGATAAACCAACCAAATGTAAACCAGCCCAAACTTGTAATTCCGCCAGCATTTGCAAGGTTTTTAAGGTAATAAAATATGTAGAACCCCGCTGCGAGAAACAAGAACGCAATGCCAAATTTAACTACCGAATTGGGTTCCAGTTTCTTTGCCTGAAGCCAAAGCCACACCATTCCCAATAGCCCTGCAAACACAATTACAAACAAGGAATTACTTGAATTGTTTACGCCATTTGGATCAAGGTGAAAACCACCAATTGTGTTTGATAAATTATGTGCTGCAAACAAGCTTAACGAGCCGCCACTTTGCTCAAAAAATGCCCAAAAGAAAATAGAGAAGAAAACAAATGCTAATGCTGCGTACATTTTCTTTCTTTCATTGCCTGGAAGTTTTACCAATTCATACACCAGGTAAATTAAAGTCAGTGGGCCAATAGTGTACATAAAGTAGTCGGTATATTCAGTTTTTGAAACCATTGCAATGATGATAGGAATAATGAGCAACGAACCAGCATACACAAAATACTCATACCATTTTTTGCTTTTATCTTGGGATATTGAAGATGGTTGCAAGCCAATAGTAGCAAGGGTTTTCTTTGTATAAATAAAAGTAATTAAACTAATAGCCATCACAATGGCAGCAAAGCCAAAAGCAACATTCCAACGAAGGTTTACAGGAACTAAAGTTTGCCACATTTCGCCATTGGCAACTGCAATACAGATATAACCACCAAGCAAAGCTCCTAAATTAATACCTGCATAAAAAAGCGAGAAACCAGCATCAGTTCTTGTGTCTCCATCTTTATATAATTGTCCCACCATTGTTGAAATATTTGGTTTAAAAAAACCTGTGCCAACAATAGTGAAACTGATGCCTATATAAAAAAACTGGCTTGGGTTTGCTGCTAAAATGCAACTACCGATTATCATTAAAAAACCACCCCAGAACAATGATTTTCTAAAGCCTAATACTTTATCTGCAAACAAGCCGCCAATGAAAGTAAAGGCATAAACAAATGCCTGTGTTGCTCCATATTGTTTATTGGCAACTACATCATCCATTTTTAATCCAACTAATTTATCAACCATAAAAATGGTGAGCATTCCTCTCATTCCATAAAAACAAAAACGCTCCCACATTTCGCTGAAGAATAGATACCACAACTGTTTTGGATATTTGCCTTTAAAGTTTTGTATTTGTGATAGTGTTATTTCCTCTTGCATTTTTTTGTTGGTTTTATAAAATAAAAAAGCCACAGAAAATTTCTGTGGCTATAAAATATCGAATAAATTATCTTACTCCGTGCATCATTTTTTTCATAAATGGTGTAAGTGCATATAATAGCAAACCAGCACTACCACATAGTATTACAAACATCATAAAGAAGTCGTATAAAGTTTTTAAAGTGAAGCCTGCAAATTTTGGATAAGCAACTTTAATGATTTGTTCTTTTGAAATAACATCTAATTGTTGAGGCGTTAAAACAGAATCTTTTACTTTAAATATTTTAGCAAAATCAAGATTGTTTTTTTGCCCTTTATCATAATCAATAGAAGCAGAAATTTTGTACTTAGCAAGTGTGTATAATTCTTGTCCCGTTGCTTCTTTTTTTCCATCTAAAATATCTGCTAAATTGATATTAGCTTTTTCTGCTTTAATATATTTATCTGGTGTTGGTGGCAATAAAGCTCCCAAAGTTCCAGTTAAAGCATAACCACCTGCATTGCCTAAAAACCATACCCCCATTAATAAAGAAGCAAATCTTTTTGGTGCTAATTTAGCAACAAGAGATAGCCCTATTGGTGATAAACACAATTCACCCCAAGTATGTAATAAGTACAAAAGAATTAACCAGATTACGCCAACTTTGCTTGATAAAGTAAATCCTTTTACTTGCATCGCAATAATTAAATAACCTAATGCAATTAATAGTAAACCCCAAGCTTGTTTTACAGGAGAAATTGGTTCAATTTTTTTCTTGCTCATCCAAATCCATATCAAGCTAAATGGAATTGCAAAAACCATTACAAATATTCCATTAAAATTTTGAACCATAGTTGGAGGCATTGTCCAACCTAAGATTCGTGTATCTGTTTGCTTGTCTGCAATGAAAGTTAATGATGAACCTGCTTGCTCAAATGCTCCCCAAAAAAACATTACAAAAAAGCAAACGATATATAAAACCCAAATTCTATCTCGCTCAACTTTTGTGATAGTTTTATCACTAAGAATTAAGTAAGCTAAACTAATACCTGCTGCAAAAATGAAAGGATATAACCAAGCTTTAATTGGTGAAACTCCAGGGCCTCCCATTAACAAATTAAATCCATAGGTTAGAGCTACTGCAAGAATTGCAGCAATTGCAATACTTGTAGATGAAAACTTTGCCTGACCAGATTCATCATCAGGAATATCGGTTGCTGTTGGTTTGCCACCAATTGCTTTTCCCTCTGGTGTTACAACATACTTATTTTTAAGATAAAGAAATACTAATGTCCCAATAAACATTGCAATTGCTGCTGCTAAAAATCCCCATTTAAAAGCAGATAAATCTCGTGTATCTCCATTTTTAACATCGCCAAAAAATGGGCAGATAAATTGACCCAAAGTAGCACCAACATTGATTCCTAAGTAAAAAAGTGTAAATGCAGAATCTAATTTATTTTTTTCTTCCTTAGGGTAAAGACTACCAACCATTGAAGAAATATTTGGCTTAAAAAAACCGTTACCAAAGATGATTACAAGTAATGCGAACCACATTATATTCGTAGCAAGTGAAAGGTTTGTTCCAAACTGACTTGCACTCAAGAATAATAATAATTGCCCAATCCCCATTGCAGTTCCACCCAACAAAATACAGTTTCTATTTCCAAGGTATTTATCAGAAATATACCCACCTAACATAGGCGTTAAATAGCACAGTCCTAAAAATCCTCCATAAATAATTGAGGCTTCTGTATCACCTTTCATTAATGCTTCTGCGATAAATAATGAAAGAATGGCTCTCATTCCATAGAAGTTAAATCTCTCCCACATTTCAGTTCCAAATAATACCCATAATCCTTTTGGATGTTTTGTAGATGACGCAGCAACTTGATTCATACAGTTATTTTTCGTTTAAAAATTTGAGTTGGCAAAATAGGGATAAATATTCAATTGTATAGATACATTTATATTTTATCCAATTAGTTTAGCAATGCCAAATGCAGCAGCAGCAGCTACTGCACCAATTAGCATTACTTTCAATCCACCTTTTATAGGATGCACTCCTGTTATTCTGCATTTGAAATATCCAAAAACAAACAAACAAATAAGTGTTACCAACACCGATACTTTTAAAGCATCAGTTGGCTGATGAATAAATAGGTATGGAGATAGTGGAACAAGACCTCCAACAATATAACTAATGCCAATATTTACTGCACTTCGTGATGCACGTTTAGGGTCTGGTTCATCTAAGTGCAATTCGTGTTTCATCATAAATTGCACCCATTTATCTTTGTCTTTAATAATCTCTTGCGTGGCTTTGTTTTGAACATCTTCACTCAAGCCCCATTCTGCAAAGACGTGTTTAACTTCAGCAATTTCTATTTCTCGTTTTGTTTCAACTTCTTCATACTCTCTTTTCAGCTCACTATTGTAATGATCTTGCTCTGTTTTGCCAGCAAGATAACCACCTAAACCCATAGCAATTGAGCCTGCTGCAATTTCTGCAATGCCAGCAATAACAATAACACTGGTAGAATCAACAGCACCACTTAATCCTGCTGCCAATGCAAAGGGAACAGTTAAGCCATCACTCATTCCAATAACAATATCTGTAAGTAAATCGCTGCTTTTTAAATGCTCTTCGTGGTGGTGCATATTTTGTTTAAGGTTTAAAGTTTACTAATTGATATAATGCAAATTATTATGCTGATTATGATTTATCAAAGTTATATAAAACAATCTGTGCTAATCTGCATCATCAATATTATCTGTGTTCTATCAATTTCGCTTCAAATATTTTTTCGAAATTCTGCTTCACTTTTTCTTTCACTTCATTCATATCAACTTTTCTTCCAAGCTCTTTTTGTAAAGATGTTACTTGTTTGTTTTGAATGCCACAAGGAACAATGTTTCCAAAGTAAGACAGGTCTGTATTCACGTTAAATGCAAAGCCGTGCATTGTTACCCATCTGCTACATTTAATACCTATTGCACAAATTTTTCTTTCTCTTCCTTTTGTGTCAGCATCAATCCACACGCCTGTTTCGCCAACACTTCTTCCACCAACAATGCCATATTCAGCCATTGTAGCAATAATAACATCTTCTATACTTCGCAAATACCAGCCAAGGTCTGGTTTAAAGGAATCCAAGTCTAAAATAGGATAACCAACCAATTGTTCTGGACCGTGAAAAGTAATATCGCCACCACGATTGATGTGAAAATATTCAATACTTTTTTGAAACAATTCTTTCTCCGAAATTAAAATATTTTCTTCGTTACCATTTTTACCTAAAGTATAAACTGGTGGATGCTCCACAAACAATAAATATTGCTGCAATGCAAGGTGAGATTGGGTTTCAGCAATATCACGATTCTTCACTTTTATATCAACCAGCTCTTTTAAAAGGCTTTCTTGATAATCCCACACTTCTTTGTAAGGCTTAATCCCTAAATCTTGAAACAAAACTTCCTGCATTTGGCAAATATATGTATAGGCAATTGGAGTTAATTAAGCAATGATGCAGCAGTTTTAAAACTTTTAAGGGAATCGCAAATAAGCTATATACAACGCTGCTCCTAAAATGGCACCACTCACAAAAAGCAGGTATTCTCTTTTGTTTATTTTTAAAAGATTACTGCAAATAAATCCTGATAAAAGGAAAATAAAAACAAAGCAAGTTTGTGCCACTTCAATTCCAATATTGGCAGCGAATAATTTAATAGCCAAGCCAGTTTCTCCACCAAGTATGCTTTTTAAAGTGTTACTAAAACCCAAGCCGTGAATAAATCCAAAGAGTAATGCAAACCAATATATCAATGGGAACTTTGAATTGGAATGGCTTTTACCTGTAAACAAATTGCTGAAAGCTGTTGCAACAATTGTAAGTGGAATAAAGAATTCAATCCAAGCTTTTGAGAAAGATAAAATATCTAAAACACTTAGTGTAAGGGTAATCGTGTGCCCTATGGTAAATGCTGTAATGAGGATTAAAAGTTTTTTCCAATCACTAAACTGATAACGCAAACTAAGTGCTGCCATAAACAGAATATGGTCAATGGCTTCTTTATCCATTATATGATTAAAGCCCATTTGGAAATAAATAGAGAAATTATTCATCGCTACATCAACATTTAATTTGGCAAGAATAACAATTAAATGTAGAAATTTTATCTCCGCTATTTTTACGCTCTATTAAAATTATGTGGCAACCATACAAAAAAGGATTTAAAGCATACCTGCAATTGGAGAAATCTTTAAGCGATAATTCGGTTGAAGCATACTTGCGTGATGTAGAAAAGTTAACTGAATTTTTATTGGCAAATGGAAATAAAAAAACGCCTGCAGAGCTTGATTTAAAAGACTTACAGCAATTTGTTAAATGGGTTGCAGAACTTGGAATGACACCCACTTCGCAAGCAAGAATTATATCTGGCATCAGAGGATTTTACAAGTATTGTTTAATAGAACAAATAGCCACTAATGACCCATCTGTTTTATTGGAAGCTCCAAAAACAAGGAGAGCTTTACCCGATGTTTTAAGCTTTGAGGAAATAGAAAATCTTATTGCACAAATTGACCTTAGCACCAATGATGGAGGACGCAACAAAGCTATTATTGAAACAATGTATAGCTGTGGTTTGCGTGTTAGTGAATTAATTAATTTAAAAATAAGTTGCCTTTATTTCGATGTAGGATTTGTGCGTGTAATAGGCAAAGGAGATAAAGAAAGATTGGTTCCAATTGGTAGAGATGCTATAAAGTATATCAAAATTTATAAAGAGAATATTCGCTCTCAAATTAGCATTCAGCAAGGCTTTGAGGATATTTTGTTTTTAAACCATAGAGGCAAGGGGCTTAGTCGTGTGTGGATATTTTTAATTATAAAAGACTTAGTATTAAAAGCTGGATTGAAGAAAACAATTTCACCACACACATTTCGTCACTCATTCGCAACACACTTAGTTGAAGGTGGTGCAGACCTTAGAGCTGTTCAAGAAATGTTGGGTCACGAAAGCATCACAACAACCGAAATATATACGCACCTCGATAGAGATTATTTAAGGGAAACTTTGCACCAATTTCATCCTGCGTTTAAGAAATAATCTTAGCCTGTCATCCCATCTCTAACTCTAATTGATTTCTTACCTTTTTTGCTCTTCTCAAATTCTTCTACTGCTTTTGGCTTTGCAATTTTTTTAGGAATAGAATCTGTTGCTGGTGCAGCTTCTCCTTCTTTTTTAGGAGTATATTGCTTACCCAAAGCATCGTAGTATTCTGTTTTAATAACCCTGCCAGTTTCTGGGTCATAATATTGCCATTTACCACAAGGCAAAGCATAGGATTCAACTTTAATGATTTTCTTTTCAATTTTTGTTTGGTCAATAGGATCCATCACTTCAATGGTATCAAATTTTCTATCAGGGTCAACGCTACGCCACATTTCATCGTGCTCAAGCTGCCCTTGAACGAGATATTGTTGCAATCCATTTAAATTGTTCCATTTAAAATTTTCTTGTGCAAACATTAAACCAGCCATATCATATTTTCTCCAAATACCTTCTTTTAAATTATTTTTAAAAGCACCTTCTTCATCATAGGCTGGCTCGGTACGCAAAGCATTTATATGTATTTTCCATCTACCTTGTTTTTGGTTATTATTGTCCAAACGATTAAGTGTATCGCCACTATCTGTTAGTTTAAAACTCTTGTACTGACAGAAAGAATTAAGAGAGAACAAGCAAGCAATAACAACAATAAATGCTTTCATTTTTTATACCATTTTATAAAAACGAAAATAAGTATTGTGAAATAAAAAATTAGTTAAATAAAATCTAAGTTGTTTAAATGCTTATTTCATTTAATTTCGTTGTTTGTATGAAGAAGATAGAATTAGAAATTGTTGCACTTTCACACAGCATTACACAAACACACTCCTATGCAGTAGTGCTTGGAGAAACTGATGGCTTACGCCGCTTACCTATTGTTATTGGTGGTTTTGAAGCCCAGGCTATTGCTGTAGCTTTGGAGCAAATGAAGCCAAGTCGCCCACTCACTCACGATTTAATGAAAAACTTTATGAGTGCTTTTAATGTTGACTTACAAGAGATATTAATAAGCGATCTGCAAGAAGGAATTTTTTATTCTAAACTTGTTTGTTTTAGCGAAAATGATACAGTTGAAATTGATAGTAGAACCAGTGATGCCATTGCATTGGCAGTAAGATTTGGTTGTCCTATTTACACTTACAATCATATTCTTGAAAATGCTGGAATATTGATGGAAGATCAAGAAAGCCACAAGAGAAAAAATATTGAAGCTGTTGGTATTGAAGAATCCACTGCAACTGTTGGTGAAGATTTAAGTTTATTAAGCATTCACGAACTTCAAACTATGCTTAATAATGTTCTTGAAAACGAAGACTACATTAAAGCCATTGCCATTAGAGACGAGATTCAAAAAAGAAAATAAACACGCTTGAAACAACATTCACTACTTTGCCTTGGAGACTCTTACACCATTGGTGAAAGTGTGCCTTTGTATGATAGTTTTCCTTATAAAACAGTTCAATTGTTACGCAAAGCAAATCACTTGTTTTATGCCCCAGAAATTATTGCTAAAACAGGTTGGACGAGTTTTGAATTGCTTGCTCATTTAGAACAAACACACCTTTTTAAACACTACGATTTTGCTACTTTATTAATTGGTGTCAACAATCAGTACAGAGAGTTATCTACAGAAAATTTTGCAAAAGATTTTGAAATATTGTTGAAGAAAGCAATACACTGGGTTGGTGGTGTTACAAAAAATGTGATTGTACTTTCAATTCCCGATTGGGGTGTTACACCTTTTGCAAGCGATAGAGATACAGTTAAAATAGCTAATGAAATCAATGCTTTCAATGGTGTTTGTGAAATGATTTCACAAAAATATCAAACACAATTTATCAATATTACAGAAGACACTCGATTGGCTTCAAAAGATATTACCCTACTTGCAACAGATCATTTACATTATTCTGCCAAGGAGCATCAAATATGGGCAGAGAAAGTATTTGAAGCAATAACTAAAAATTTGTAATAAAAAATCCCACAATTTTCATCGTGGGATTTTTTATTACGCTAATATATTTTCTATTAATAATCTCCCAATGTTTCAGGCAATTGAGAAAGTGCATTTGCAAGTTGCTCATCGTTTGGTGCAATGCCGTGCCACTCGTGCCCTACTTCCATAAAGTCGATGCCTTTTCCCATTTTTGTTTTTAATAAAATACAAACAGGTTTTCCTTTACCAGCAAGGCTTTTAGCTTGTTTAAGTCCTGCAATAATTTCATCCATATCATTTCCTTTTTCTACATCTAAAACTTCCCAACCAAATGCTTCAAATTTCGCTCTTAAATTTCCAAGACTCATTACATTTTCTGTAGAGCCGTCTATTTGTTGTCCATTGTAATCAATAGTTGCAATAAGATTATCTACTTTTTTATGAGCAGCAAACATCATAGCTTCCCAATTTTGTCCTTCTTGCAATTCTCCATCACCATGTAGAGAATAAACTATATTAGAATCATTGTTTAATTTTTTTGCTAATGCAGCACCAATAGCTACACTCATACCTTGCCCCAGAGAACCACTTGCCATTCTTATGCCTGGTAAATGATCGTGTGTTGTAGGATGCCCTTGTAAACGAGAATTTATTTTCCTGAAAGTAGCAAGTTCTTTTACCTCAAAATATCCAGCGTGTGCCAACACAGAGTAGAATAATGGTGAAATGTGTCCATTTGATAAAAAGAAAAGGTCTTCATTTTTTCCATCCATTGAAAAATTGGTATTGTGTTTCATTTCAGAAAAATACAGTGCCACTAAAAAATCTGTGCAACCTAAAGAACCACCAGGATGCCCACTTTGCACAGCATGAACCATTCTTACAATATCTCTTCTAACTTGTGTAGCCACATCTTTTAAACTATTTGTGTTTATCATCATCTCATTTTTTTAAGTGAGCAAAATAAAGGCTAAATTGTGTAGTAGTTTAGATACATTTTTATTTTTTATTAACTAATTCAGATAAGGCTATCGCTGATGACTTTGTTTTAAACACAATTAACCTTATTTTTGTACACCCTGGTATTTGAAGCATTCAATTTAAAATCGAAATTTATTAATAAATTCTTATGATCGAAAATATACTATCGGGAGTTTTGATGGCTTTCTGTATCACATTTTATGCAATCCCAAAAATCATTCAAATTGCTGAAACTAAAAAACTTTACGATATACCGGATGACAGAAAGGTTCATAAAAAACCAATCCCATCTTTAGGAGGTGTTGGAATTTTTGCTGGTTTTATCATCAGCATATTATTCTTTGGACCTTTAGAGTCATTCGATTTTCATCAATACTATATTTTAGTTTTCTTTACAGTTTTTGGTTTTGGTGTAAAGGATGATATTATGGGGCTTACCCCACAAAAAAAATTTTTGGGTCAAGTGCTGGCGGCTTTAGTTCTTACTTTTAAATCTCATTTGCTCATTACTGATATGCACGGTTTTTTGGGTATTCATTTATTAAATGGCACTTTCAGTTATATACTAACCATCTTCACCATCATAGTTGTAATGAACGCTTACAACCTTATTGATGGCATTGATGGATTAGCTGCAACCATTAGTATCATTACATCTTCGGTATTTGCTTGGTATTTTTATATGAATAATGATCTTGCTTATGGAATGGTTGGTTTTAGTTTTGCAGCTTCATTATTTGCCTTTCTAATTTTCAATTTTGCACCAGCGAGAATTTTTATGGGCGACACAGGCTCTATGCTTTGTGGTGTGGTTAATGCAATTTTAGTAATTCATTTTATTGATACAGCATCTACCTCAAAAATATTTAATGTACCTGCATCACCTGCTTTGGGCTTTGGCGTTTTAATTATGCCATTGCTTGATACATTAAGGGTTTTTGCTATTAGAATTTTGCACGGTCGCTCTCCTTTTTTTCCTGATAGAAACCATTTACATCATCTTTTGCTTGATAGAGGTTTAGGGCATAAAGCTATTACTTTAACAATAGGCTTATCCGCAATAATATTTGTCGTTTTAACTTATGTTGCTTTACCATTAGGCACTACTAATGTTATTATTGGTCAAATTAGTTTATTCTTTTTAGGTGTTTTATTTCTTCAATTAACCAATAAAAAAAGAAAAAATAAACTACGTGTTGCTAATGCCGATGAAGAAATTAGTATTGGAAGAAAAATTAAACACGTTGTAACGCTAATTGCCTCTGGTGATAAAACAACAATAGAAAGAAAATAGTGTCAAATTAAATCAAATAGAGCAGCACTGCATATTATAAAAATAGAAGCCACAAATATTTGTGGCTTCTATTTTTTTGCTAACTAAACGAACATTATCAATAAAAATACAATTAACTGAATTTTAATAAAACGCCTCCAAAATATAAAATTTTGAAAGCCGTTTATCCAAGGTTGTTTTGTAATATAAAGCTTTTGAAAAGCAATACAAAATAGGTTCGGTTTCTATCCAAAACAAACGCCTCGAAGCGATGCTTCGAGGCGTTTGATAAATCGTACTTCGTACTTCGTATTTCTAATTTCGTACTTGTTTTTATTCCACCACCAATTTCTTAGTAGTTTTTCCTTGT
>JANYEP010000044.1 GCA_025363075.1 Chitinophagaceae bacterium
GTATTACTGGATTTTTATATGTTCCATCTCCATTATCTGCAACCCAAACTTGCGATTTGTAATAGCTATTTTGTGAAAAGGTGTTTATTGCGATTGTAAAAAGTATTGCAACAATGATGTACTTATTTTTCATATTTATACAAAAGTATAGAATCAAAAAAAATCTTAAAGTTATAATTTGCTTGATGCCTCGCCCTGAAGCAAGTTGACGCAAAAAGTGTTAAACTTTGGACAATAAAGGTTTTAGGGGGTTGCTCAAATTTCAAGACGTGTGTATGGGAATTAAATGCCAAATTGTTTAAATCGACTATTGATTTTACCTATTGAAAAATATAATAACAGATTGTGCTTTTTCTATAGATTAACCAACTATTTTAGCACCCAATTTTACACTGCAATCAATGCTAATAAATTAGTCAATTATACCAGATATAAAGGCAATAATTGCCACTGCACAAGACAAGGCAATTAGGGCTGTTGATACAGAAAGAACACTAATGTATTGGCATATTGGTAAACGTATTTTTGAAGAAGAACAGCAAGGAAAAGATAGAGCCGAGTATGGCGAATATTTAACAAAATATATCGCAGAGCAATTAGAACCAGAATTTGGTAGTGGTTATTCAAAACGCCAAATAGAACTATTTCGCCAGTTTTATCGCACATTTCCAATTGCGAATACACTGTATTCGCAATTGAGTTGGAGTCAATATAAACTCATTATTCGTATTGATAATCAAGATAAAAGAGAGTTTTATATAGCTGAAACAGTAAAAAACAATTGGACAGTTCGACAATTAGAACGTCAAATCAATAGCAGTCTATACGAAAGGCTTTTGTTGAGCAACGATAAAGAAAGTGTTTTAGCAGTGGCAAAAAATGAGAAACTACCATCCGATGCAAAAGAGATTATAAAAGACCCAATGTATTTAGAATTTATGGGGCTAAAGCGAGAAGCAGCTTACTACGAAAAAATTTTAGAGCAAGCCATTATCACACACTTGCAAGATTTTCTGTTAGAAATTGGCAATGGCTTTTCGTTTGTTGCACGCCAAAAAAGAATACATATCGAGGGCGATGATTTTTTTGTGGACTTAGTTTTTTATAATCGGTTACTTCAATGTTTTGTAATTATAGAAATAAAAACTACAAAACTCACACATCAAGATATTGGGCAATTACAGATGTATGTAAACTACTACGATAGAATAGAAAAACTGCCAACCGAAAACCCAACTATTGGCATTCTATTATGTGCCGATAAAAACGATTCTGTAGTAAAATTTACATTGCCAGAGAATGCAAAAAACATCATTGCAAGTCAATACAAATTATATCTACCAACGGAGCAACAATTGCTTGAAGAAGTGAATAAGGAATTAGAGAAAAGAGAAGAGAAGAATCAACAATCAATGTAAATGCTCAATAAACAACTAATTTTATTGTTGATTCAATTATCAACGCTTTAAAAAGCAAATACCAATAAAATATCTGCAATACAAACAATAGAAGATGTGAAACAAATTGTTATTATTTAACTAATTAGGACTACTTTATTTACTACCACTAATATGGAAAGAAAATTATGGACAAAAGATGAGTTAGTATTAGCGTTTAACTTGTACTTAAAATTGCCTTTTGGTAAATTGCACACAAGAACCCCAGAAGTTGTTGAAATGGCAAATCTATTAGGTAGAACAGTAAATTCAATTGCAATTCGTCTCACAAATTTTGCAGCCTGCGACCCATATCATCAAAACCGAGGTGTAAAAGGAATGGATGGAGGAAGAAAACAATGTCAACCAATTTGGGACGAATTTTTTAAAAATAAGGAAGTTCTGATTTTTGAAAGTGAAAGGATATTGGCAGATAAAGAAAATCTAACAATAGAAGCAAAATTTGATGATTTGCTTTTGGATATAAAAGATTTGAAAGGTGAAACAAAATTGAGAGAAGTTAAAACAAGAGTTAATCAAAATGTGTTTCGGCAGATGGTTTTAGCAAACTATTCTAATAAATGTGCTATCACAGGAATTGATATCCCTGAATTATTATTTGCAAGCCATATAATTCCTTGGTCAAAAAACGAAAGTGAAAGATTAAATCCTGAAAATGGAATCTGCTTATCTGCACTTTACGATAAGTCTTATGACAAAGGTTTAATTGGGATAAATGAAAGGTATCAAATCTTATTTTCATCCAGATTAAAGTCGAAAAAAAGTACTGACTATTTTAGCAAATATTTTGCAATTATAGAAAATCAAGAACTGTCTCTACCTCAAAAATATTTGCCTAAAAAGGAGTTTATTCAATACCACTTAGACACAATTTTTAATAAGAATATTTAAGTTTATG
>JANYEP010000046.1 GCA_025363075.1 Chitinophagaceae bacterium
CCAAAGCTATCTTTAGTTTGCAACTAAAGACAAAAAACTAATGCGAAGCATTTCCATTTATTAAAAAGCTTTAACATTGCTACAACTAACGGTAAGTAACAATGAGCAATGGTGGTTATAAAATAAGGAACAAAGAAGGCATACATTTTATAACATTTGCAGTAGTAAATTGGGTAGATGTTTTTACCAGAAAAGAATATAGAGACACTGTGTTGGATAGCATAAGATATTGCCAAGAAGCAAAAGGGTTAGTATTGTATTGTTGGTGTTTAATGAGCAATCATATACATTTAGTAATAAGTGCCAAAGAAAATAATACAAGTGATATTCTTAGGGACTTTAAAAAATTTACCAGCAAACAAATTATTCAAGCTATTAAAGAACATCCACAAGAAAGTCGCAGAGAATGGATGTTGCATATATTTGAAACAGCAGCCGAGCACAATAGCAGAAACAAAACCTATCAGTTTTGGCAGCAAGACAATCAACCTAAAGAGATATTTAGCAAAACTTTTGCAATGCAAAAATTAGCTTACATACATAATAATCCAGTAATGGCAGGTATTGTAGATAAAGCAGAGGATTATGTTTACAGTAGTGCCAGAGATTATTATGGAACAGGCAAAGGATTATTGGATATAGAAATTATTTGAAAAGGTATGCTAAAGCATTTGGTTTAGTTGCAAACTAAAGACAGCGAAGAACTCTAAGGATATCTGGGGGAAAAACTCTCAAACTTCTAAAGAGGTAGAGTGTTTACTTAAAGATTAAAAACTAAATAATATGAAAAAATTTATTGTTTTACTATTTATCATCCCACTTGTAAGTTGTGGACAAAAGAAAGAGTTTAAAACAAGTGCAGAAGCAAAGCAAACAATACTGACTTTTTTGCAATATATAAAAGATGATAACTATGATTCAGTTAAAATAATTTACCCTGTTGATGAACTAATCTATACTGAAGACCATTTAAAAACAAATGAGTATTTTCGTGCAAAATATGAACAGATAAAAGAAATTATACAATCTGATGGAATACCATCAATTGCATCCCTTATCAGTACTCCGTGTATAAAAGCAAATGAATTATATCGAATAAAATTCATCTCTAAACATATTAATGAAGTAGGACTGGATTCGATAGTTTTTTCTTTTAATAAGGGTTTTTATGTAAACAGAATTAGTTATATAGAACAATATAGACAACCGCAAAAATTAAAAATTATTTCTCCAATTCCTCCAGCTCCACGCAGCTTGTAGTTTCGTTAGCGGCTTTGAAGAACTCTAAGGATAGCTGGGCAATCTCCAATTACTTGTGAGTTAAAAAATGGTAGTAAAGAAAGATTTGATTTTAAAGCCTGCAATTTTCACGGAGCATATCAAATAAAACGTTCGAATATTGACTAATGTAATAAAGAAAATTATGCGAGAGAAGCACGTAATGGATATATTACTAACTGAAGTTAAAGAAACATTATATTTTAGAGCAAATGAGCTATTAAGTAAGGAAGGCTATAGGGGAAATAAGCAATTAAACAGATTTAAAAAAACAGAAAGTAACTGTGAAATAGAGTTTTATTATTTATATAATGACTACTCTCCCTTGTATTATAAGTTTAATTTCTTTTTTTATATTAAATATAAAAAACTGGAAAATAGGTTTGAAGATTTTATAAAATCCAACAATTATACAAACTGGGCTAAATACCACTTTATCTTAAAAGAAGGGGATTTTGCTATCAAAGCAACAGCTGATAATGGAAAAATACGAAGTATTTTTTCTAATGTTATTGGTTCAAGAATGGACTTGGAAAAATCCATTATAGAATCCAACAGTAGGCTTACAGGTGCAGTTCTACCCTTTATACAAAATATAGATACGTTAGAAAAATTTAAAGAATTTATCGTACAAAATCCAGAAATAATAATTCAAAATATTGCAAGTAATCAAATATTATCAGCCTCTCTATTAGCATTGAAAGATTGGAATTTAGAAAAATATCGGTATGTAGTTGATTACGTACGAAATTATTTAGAAGATGATTTTAAAAAGAGCGGGATTAATCCCACAAAAGCTTTGGAAATATTAGATAATATCGAGAAAAGTAAAGCATAGTTTAGTTACATTTACCCAGCCAAGGAAGTTATAAGCTTCTTAGGCTGGTACATAAAAGAGCATAATGAATACAGAAAACTGACACTTTGTATGTAGCATGTTTCTCCGTCTATCCTTCGCTTATCCTCCGTCTTAATTCTATTTAGCACTTACAACTCTACTGACATTTTTGCATAAACTCAAAGAACTTTGACCGTACCAATATTGGTACGGTTTATATTGTTTGCTCCGTAAAGATTGCAACACAACGTCCCTTTACCTGCTCACATTGGCTTGACAAGGAGACGTTGCTAAAGAAAAATATTAATAAAAACTAATCATTCTTTCTTAACTTTATCTTTATCCTGTCAGGTATACAACATATTTCTTTGTCTTTTGGGCTATCTATTTGAAAATCAATCTCCGAATCGCAAGGTCGTATTGTTAATCTTAGATTAAAAGAGTCGATAATTTCATTTTTAAGTAAGCCACATTCACCATCTCTAACTTTTAAAAGAAATTCACAATTTTTTGATTGATTAGTATCATAATAAAATTTTGATAAACTATATTTCAAATCACTGCAAATAGCATCTTTAGTATAGATTTCGTATGACATGACGTAATTATTTATAAGACTATCACTACCCATATTTCTCTTGAATGAAACAGCCATACCTCCTTCTATACCCGTGCTATCAATATTAGACCAAACACCACTTAAAGAAAAAGAGCAGGGTAATGTTTTTTTTGTAATACTACAATTTTCGAATAATAAAATTATTATCAAGACTTTCAAAAAAAATGAATAATTCATATTGTTGTTGATTTTTACTTTTTACTTATTAAACTCCTGTCTCTACTTATCCTATCTCCCCACTGCCCTTAGTGTTCGCAATAATACTCAAGATGCTGTCTTTAGTTTGCAACTAAAGACACCTTTAAAGAAAACATTTAAGGCGGCGTAAGTCGTCTTTTTTATTTCCCCTGCTAATATAATTATTTCCAACATACTACCATATTTTACAATAAAAAAATGGCTAAAAAGTATTTTACCTTTCAGCCATTCAACAACTAATTGCGATGCCTAAAACTAAGCAATAGTAGAACTTGTAGCCACAGGGCTAAAGCCACTATCGCCAGCACTATTAAAAACTATTGCTGCAACACTTACATTTTTTAATGGAGTTAAACCACTAAAACTTACACCGCCTTTGGTGCTGTAAATAATGTAAGCATTGGCTGTAGAGCCAGTAGGCACGCTAATTACACCATTTTGTATGGTATAGTTAAATGCAGTGTCCTCTACCAATACAAAACAATATCCCCTTGCACCTTTTGCACCCACAATTTTTGCTTTCATCATACCACCTTTCATTGGTGTTAACGATACAGAAAGTGAAACAGTTGGCTTTGCCACACGAGCAGTAGAGTTGCTTGTACTACTGTAGCCTGCACTGTGAATAAGCGTTTCATCACCATTTGCAACACCATCTACATACGTTGCCTCTGTGTGTAGCTTGTCGTCCAAATCATTGCTACTGTTAATCAATTCATCTTTGCCAATAGCACCATTTTTTCTATTAGCCCAAGCAGTTTCAACTCTTGTTGCTGCTGTTTCAATGTCTTTGGGGTCAATAGTTGGCTTATCAAAATCTTTATTACCATCCATTGCACTTGCAACACCGTGGGCAATACCTGCCATTTCGAGAGGTTTTCTCTTGTTCCAAGAAATCCTCACTCTAATTTTCTTAGACATAATGTTTTTAGAAAAGAGTTTTAAGTAGTAAACAGAATTGTTTACAACGCTTCTTTTCTACTGCTAAGCTCTACAATAGTTTGAAAATAAAAAAGTTAATAAAAAACTTTAACAATGCTTTAACAATTCGGTGGTGTTTAGAATGTATGCTGTTTAATGTTCCAGTTATTGCGAGGTACGAAGCAATCTATTTTACGCTTGAGATTGCTTCGGGTAAGAACCCTCGCAATGACTACTTTCATTGAGTTTTATACAAATAAATATCATCTGTTATGCAAGAGATCTAATGTGTTAGTTGTTAGTTTTTGGTTAGCCTCGCAGCTACAAAAAAAAATTCTACAAGTTTCAATGTTGTCCTGCACAGGCGTATTCATTCTTTGGTAAAACCAATTTAGTCTCGCACCTACAAAAAAAAGTTCTACAGGTTTTAAGTTAGTCCTGCACAGGCGTATTTATTCTTTGCTAAAACCAATTTAGTCTCACACCTACAAAAAAAGTTTCTACAGGTTTCAATGCTGTCCTGCACAGGCGTATTTATTCTTTGCTAAAACCAAGTTTGTCTCGCACCTACAAAAAAAAATTCTATAGGTTTTAAATTTGCCCTGCACAGGCTAAATATTTATGTACTCATTTTTTTTACATATAATACCTTTCTTTATTCCTTGCACAATTGCGTGTGGTGTTTTTCGCAAGTAAAAGTTTATATCTCTTTTAACACATTTTGTTTTCAATCTTGCGTAAATGAGTTTAATTTGCCGAAGTTTTACATCTATAAAGTTTAATTATATAATGAAGAAGTTATTTCTATTGTTTTTGCCTCTTGTTTCATTGGCACAAAAAGGTTTCAAAATAAATGGTAATCTTAGTGGTTTAAAGGATAGTACAACTGTGTTTATATCTGATGCTCAAGGAAACACAATTGCTCAAGACTATTCCATTGGCGGTAAATTTACTTTGCAAGGAAAAACAGAAAGTGTAGCTTATTTTCAATTGGGAGTAATTGGCAATCCTGATGTGTATGAGATGTTTATGGGTAATGAAAATATTGGCATAAAAGGTAGTGCCGAAAACCTTAAAAAAGCTATAGCTACTGGTTCTTTATCTCAAACAGAATACTCGTATTTCATTAACACTTTTTTGCCTGTTAACGAAAAAATAAGCAAGCTTCTCCCTGTTTTAAATGCAGAAAAAAATACTGTGAAAAGAGATTCAATGATTAAAGTGTTTGAAGGGATGAAGCTAAAAATAAAGGATCTTGTTGTAAAGTTTATTGCAGAGAAACCTTCATCAGCTGTTAGCTCTTTTGTATTGCTACAATTTTATCAATTGCTTGGCGATGAAAAAACACTTGAAGCAAAATACAACACTTTCAAAGGCGATGCTAAAAAAGGGCTTTTTGCAACACTTATAGAACAAAAAATTGCAGCTGCAAATAAACCAGCACCTGGAGGTGTAGGTGGTGATGCTACTGACTTTACACAAAATGATGTGAACGATAAACCAGTTTCACTCTCATCTTTTAGAGGTAAATATTTGCTACTCGATTTTTGGGCAAGTTGGTGTGGACCTTGCAGAAGAGAAAATCCAAATGTTGTTGCTGCGTACAATAAATACAAAAATAAAAATTTCACAATATTAGGTGTATCAATGGATACTGATAAGAGCAAATGGCTACAAGCAATTGCAGCAGATGGTTTGCCTTGGACACACGTTAGCGATTTAAAAGGATGGTCAAACGCTGCTGGTCAGATGTATCAAGTGGCAAGTATTCCAGCCAATTTTTTAATTGACCCAAATGGTAAAATCATTGGCACTAATTTGCGTGGCGAAGACCTTGAAAGGAAGTTGGAGGAAGTGTTGAAATAATTATGAATGTTGAATTTTCATTCATCTTAATTTATATTTATTAAAGCCTTTGTGGCAATCAAAATAAAATTTTGCTCGTCCTGCAAACGAGTTCATTACTAAATGGAACATTGGTTAAAGCTGATGTCTAAAATTTAAAATTATGGCTGTACTTCACAATAAAATAGATGCGTCTATTTTAAAACAAAAATTATTAGAGGAAACTGAACCTCGCACTACTATTAGTTTCTACAATTATTTTCAAATTGTAAACCCTCAAGAGTTTAGAGATTTTCTCTATAAAAACTTATCATCGTTAAATGTATTTGGAAGAATTTATGTTGCTACAGAAGGCATTAATGCACAAATTAGTGTGCCATCGTTCAACTTTGAATTACTCAGAAATTTTCTTTATTCAATTTTCCAATTAAATGGCATAAGGCTAAACATTGCTGTTGATGATGATGGCAAGAGTTTTTGGGTATTGAAGGTAAAAGTAAGGGAACAAATTGTTGCAGATGCTATTGATGACTCATCTTTTAATATGCACCAAAAAGGGAAATATGTTGATGCAGTAAAGATGAATGAAATGTTGAATGAAGGTGATACTGTGGTAATTGATATGCGTAATCACTACGAATATGAAGTGGGGCATTTTAAAAATGCTATTGAACTTCCAAGCGATACTTTTAGAGAGCAATTGCCAATGGCTATTGAGATGATGAAGGGTAATGAAGAAAAGAATATTATAATGTATTGCACAGGTGGTATTCGTTGCGAAAAAGCCAGTGCATTTATGCTTCATAAAGGGTTTAAAAATGTTTTTCATTTAGAGGGTGGTATCATAAACTATGCACAGCAAGCAAAAGAAAAAAATATTCCATCAAAATTTATTGGTAAAAACTTTGTGTTTGATAATAGGCTGGGAGAGCGGATTACCGAAGATATTATTGCTAAGTGTCATCAATGTGGCAAACCTGCTGATACGCATACAAACTGTGTAAACAGTGGTTGTCATTTGCTTTTTATTCAATGCGAAGAATGTGCAAAAGCCTTTAATGGAACTTGCTCCAAGGAATGTAAAGACATCATTGCTTTGCCAGAAGAAGAGCAAAAAGAAATTAGAAAAGGAATAGATAAAGGACAAAATATTTTTAATAAAGCAAGAGTAAGAAAGAGATTGAACGAAAATGTATAGTAGAATTTCATACAATGCAATGGCGTTTTTCGTCAACTTGTATAACGCAAAACCAATGAATCGTTCGTTTTTCTCTTTTTATTTTTCAGTTTAAATTTTCAGTATAAATTTGTAACCATTGTATAAGGTTAAACAACTTGGTTATGGATAAATATATATCACTCACAGAAGCCTCTGAATTGATTGGCAAAAGCAAAGAAACTTTAAGACGTTGGGACAGAGAAGGCAAATTGTCTGCTGTTCGTGAACCAATAAGTAATTATCGTGTTTATAGAAAAGCAGAAGTCCAAACATTGTTTTCTGATTTTTTATTTGATAATAGTAGTGTTGATGAAACTTCAAATTTTGTACAAGCCGAAAACGAATATTCTGTTTTAGAACTTTTTGCAGGTGCTGGGGGACTTGCAATTGGTTTGGAAAAAGCAGGAATAAAATGCGTTGCTTTAAATGAAATTGATAAATATGCTTGTCAGACCTTACGAAAAAATCGCCCAAATTGGAATGTTTTAGAAGGCGATATTAAAGCATTTGATTTCTCAGAGTATAATAATAAAGTTGATATTGTAACTGGTGGTTTTCCTTGTCAAGCATTTAGTTATGCAGGCAAAAAATTAGGGCTTGCTGATGCAAGAGGAACTTTGTTTTATGAATTTGCAAGAGTTGTCAAAGAAGTAAACCCTCCAATTTGTATTGGCGAAAATGTTAGGGGTTTATTAAGCCACGAAAATGGAAAAACATTGCAAGGTATGATTTCAATATTAGATGAAATTGGTTACAACGTTGTTCCTGTGCAAGTTTTAAAAGCAATAAATTTTAAAGTTCCTCAAAAAAGGGAACGACTTATTTTGGTTGGAATAAGAAAGGATATTGACTTAAAATACGAATATCCAAAACCCTATAAAAAAATATATAACCTTATTGATGCACTAAAAAAAAGTGATTTATTTGATTGTGATGTTCCAAAATCTCAAGGCTCAGAATATCCAAAAAGTAAAGTTGATGTATTGAACTTAGTTCCTCAAAAGGGATATTGGCGTGATTTGCCACTTGAAATTCAAAAAGAATTTATGGGTGGAAGTTTTTATCTTGGTGGTGGAAAAACAGGAATTGCCAGACGTATTGGTTGGGATGAACCCTGTTTAACACTTACTTGCAGTCCTGCACAAAAACAAACAGAAAGATGTCATCCAGAAGAAACTCGTCCATTTACAGTTCGTGAATACGCAAGAATTCAAACTTTTCCTGATGATTGGAAATTTGAAGGTTCAGTTTCTCAACAATACAAGCAAATTGGAAATGCTGTACCTGTTAATTTAGGCAGAGAAGTTGGCTATTCTATTGTGAAATTTTTGAATCAATATTATAGTTTGTCAAAACCTAAATAGTAACTAAAATTTTCAAAAGTAATTTCGTCTAATATTGTTCTTTCCGATTTAGATGCTCCTTCATTTATTTCAGTTAATGCCGAATTTTCAGTTGCTGCTGATTTTTTAATAGTTTTCAAAAAGTCAGAAATTGCTGTTGGTAGAGATTTATAAAGTTGAAAGAAAGCATCATCTTGCTTTGAAAGTAATTTGTAAAATTGGTCGCCAGAAATTTTATAGACACGGCTATGGCTGTATTCTTTTCCATTTATATCTCCATTCCAAGGTTCAATAAAACTGTTTTTGGCTAAGATTTGTACCCAATAACAGCTAGTTTTTTTGTTATCATCTGCATATCGAGCTAACTTTTGAAATAGGGCTTCAGCAGAGCTACTATTCATTGTATTGTGCTTGTTTTTAATATCTGCAAACAAAGTGTTGTCCACAGCTTTAATATCAAAACCACTTAAATTACCTTTTTCAAAGCCTTGAATTCCACCTAAAACTTCTTCGTGGAAATTTCCAATTGCATTATTTATTGATTTGTCAATTTGCCTTAATATTTCAGCTTCAATTAGACTTTGCTCGTCCAAGTCGTTAAATTTTGTATCAAATGTAAGTTTGATTGTATCAATTTTATTGCTGTAAAATTTCTTTTTACTTATGTCATTTTTAGCCTCTGTATAGGATTTGTGAAGATTAGCAATACAAATTAGTAAATGTTCATCTGTTATGAAGTCAACGTATTTATTTTTCATCAATTTTCACTCATTAGTAATTATCAGCGAATGTAGTAACTTTCTATTTTTTATTAAACTTTTACAGCCTTTTCACAGATGATGTTGAACTTCAAAATAGATGTAGTCATTATATTTCCCCCAATACATTTCTTAATTCTTTTTTGTGATACAGATTTTTATCTACAAGCCACAATTTTAATAATCTCATTTTACTATCTTCGCTGCCACCTTAATTTATCATTATGAGAATGAAGGAGATTTATAATAATATTATTCAAGAAAAAATAAACAATCAATTACAAAATGGATTCAATACAAATAATTATTGGAATAGCAGCCTTAGCAATAGGAACTGTAGCGGGTAGATTTTTCTTTTCAAAAAACACAAAAAAAGAAGTTGAAGACGCACAAAAGAAGATTGCAGATGTAGAAAGACAAATTGCAGATGCAAAAAATCAAGCACAAAATATTGTAAAAGAGGCTCAGTCAAAAGCCGAAAATATTAAGAAAGAAAAGGAGCTTGAAGCAAAGGAAAAATTTGTTCAGCTAAAAGCCGACTTTGAAAAAGATACGATTGAACGCACAAGAAAAATGAGTGAAAGCGAAAATCGTTTGAAACAAAAGGAAGTTGTGCTGAACCAAAAAGATGTATTACTTGAAAAGCAAGTAAAAGAAAATGATGTTATTAAAGAAAATCTGAATCGTCAATTGGAAGTTGTGGCTCAAAAAAGAACAGAGCTTGAAAAACACCAAGAAGAACATATTAAAAGATTAGAAAAAGTAGCTAATCTTACTGCCGACGAAGCAAGAAACCAATTAATTGATAGCCTTAAAGCTGATGCTCATAGTCGTGCTTTGGTAATGCAACAAGAGATTATTGAAACTGCAAAGGAAAAAGCAAATAAAGAGGCTCGCAAAATCATTATTCAAAGTATTCAAAGAACTGCTGCTGAACAAACAATTGAAAACACGGTTACTGTTTTTCAATTGGAAACAGACGAAATCAAAGGTCAGATTATTGGTCGTGAGGGAAGAAACATTAGAGCGTTAGAAGCTGCTACTGGCGTGGATTTGATTGTTGATGATACCCCAGAAGCAATCCTGCTTTCATCATTCGATCCATTGCGTAGAGAGATTGCTCGTTTGAGTTTGCAACGCCTTGTTGCTGATGGAAGAATTCACCCTGCACGTATTGAAGAAGTGGTTGAAAAAACGCGTCGTCAACTTGAAGATCAAGTAATGGAAATTGGTGAAAGAACTGTTATTGAATTAGGTATTCACGGCTTGCATAAAGAACTTGTGAGAATTGTTGGTAAAATGAGATTCCGTTCTTCTTATGGTCAAAACCTATTAATGCACAGCAGAGAAACTGCTAACCTTTGTGCAATAATGGCAAGCGAATTGGGCTTGAATCCAAAACTTGCAAAACGTGCTGGATTACTTCACGATATTGGTAAAGTGCCAGACGAAGAAACAGAATTAAGCCACGCATTATTAGGTGCAAAACTGGCTGAAAAATATGGAGAAAATCCTGCTGTTGTAAATGCAATTGGTGCTCACCACGATGAAATGGAAATGACCTTTGTAATTTCTCCAATTATTCAAGCTTGTGATGCTATTAGTGGTGCAAGACCAGGTGCAAGAAGAGAAATGATGCAGCAATATATTCAACGTATTAAAGACTTGGAAAACTTGGCAACAACTTATCAAGGCGTTGAAAAGGCTTATGCCATTCAAGCTGGAAGAGAGTTGCGTGTAATTGTTGAAGCAGATAGAGTAGGGGATGCTGATAGTGATAAACTAAGTTTTGAAATTGCTCAAAAAATTCAAACTGAAATGACTTATCCAGGTCAAATTAAAGTAACTGTTATCAGAGAAAAAA
>JANYEP010000146.1 GCA_025363075.1 Chitinophagaceae bacterium
AATATTTGTAAACACCCGGCAATGCCGTTGATGGTGAAATAGGCATACTACTGGCAGTACCTCCTGTTGCAGCTGTGTACCAAAGCAAGTCGCAGCCTGGTGAAGCAGTTGCATCTAATTGTGTGGCAAAATCAAATTGGCAATATTTGTAAACAGTAGTTGCTGCTGGGGTATCAGGCACTGGAAGTGCTTTAATAACAGCCTGAAAAGTATCTCTACAACCATAGCCAGGGTATGGAACTGCATCTACATAAAACACACCAGATGTTGCAGGTGGTGGGCTCAGTGTAATAGTTTGTTGTGTGCCAATTACAGCAGTATAATTACTATTGTACCACGTATAACTTTGAAAGCCATAGGGAGCATTTAAAATAAGAGAATTGGTTTCAATGCAGTATGGTGCTGTTGCTAAAATGTTAGTACAACCACTTGCAACATCAAGGTAAGCGTAGCCAAAATGCCCACCTAAAGTACAATCTGCAGTTTTAAATTCAAGCTTAACAGTTTTACCGCTCATTCCTGCAAATTGTAGAGAAGCTGGAGTCCAATCTTTATATAAAACACCAGTGTCTTGTGGAGATTTCAAAAACCCCGGCAAGCTACCTGTAGAAACATAATCGAAAGAAGCACAGTTAACAACGACTCCAGTTGCAACATCAAAGGCACTTACAAAAAATCTTGGTTGCTCGTAAATACTATGACCAGGATTTTCAAAAACTACGGCATAGAAATAAGTGAAAGTAAAAGTATCCACCCCTACAGGAATAGTAAAAGTATAAGAAACTCCTTCGGCCTCTGAATGAGTATTTGTATTGCCAAGCCTAACAGAATATGTGCTACCATAAGGGCACAATTGTGGAAACCCTCCATAATAATCATTACCACTTGCAGCATTAACAATTTCGTGTCTATTTGTTGTTGGTGGTGATGGTGTAAGTGTTATTACATTTTGGCTACCGATTGCATCAACAGAGCCAATAGAACATTCCCAATTATTGAAATTGCCAAACTCAAAATCGATATTTGGTGGGCATCCTTGAGAGAAAGATATTGATGAAAATAAAATAAATAGTACTGATAATATTGGTGCTTTACTTCTCATTCAACTATAGTTTTGGGGTTGAAATATTAAATTGATTATAAAACTAAGTGTTTTAATAATTTGAACCACCAGCAGTTAGATATTTTTTTAAAAAATTGTAAATATTTTAAAAAATCATTTTTAACTCAACTTGTGAACGCACCCTTGTAATTAACGAAAGTAATTTTTTTAAAATCTTGATATTTTCTACATTTACTTAAAATTAAAATTAGTTAAGATCAACTAAAATGAATAGCACCACACTTTTAGGTATTAGCGAAGTTTCAAGTAGGCTAAGTCTTTCGCAAAAAACAGTAAGAAAATATATTGCTGCTGGTGTTTTAGAATCCATAAAGATTAATGGGGCGTTTAAGGTACAAGAGAAAATAGTAAATAATTTTACCAAAAAAAAATCTTATGTAGATGATATTCTAATCAACACACAAAAGAAAAAAGTACTTATAAAAAAAGATAATGTTGATTGGACTGAAATTTATAAACTATGGAATGGACCAACTAAATCGAGGTTAACTTTTGTTGATTTATTTAGCGGTGCAGGCGGCATTACAAAAGGTTTTGAACTTGCTGGATTAAACGGAATTTGTGGTTTGGATTGGTTTGAGGCAGCAGGAAAAACATATAAACGAAATTTTAAACATCCATTTATTGAAGGGGATATTAGGTTGCCAGAAAAGAAAAAAGAATTTTATGAAACCGTTGTTAAACAACTAAAGGGAAAAACATTAAATATCGTTGCTGGTGGTTTTCCTTGTCAGGGTTTTAGTATGGCAGGCAATAGAATTGTTGATGACAGCAGAAACTCTCTATATAAAGAACTTTTAGAAATTGTAGATACCCTTCAACCAGAATTTGTAGTATGTGAAAATGTTGTTGGCATTCGTTCTATGCTTGGAGGCAAGGTTGAAGAAATGATTTTACAAGACTTTGCTAATGCTGGTTATAAAATGAATGTTACAGTTTTAAGAGCAGCGGATTATGCTGTTCCTCAAAAAAGAGATAGGGTTATTTTTATTGGCAATAGAATTGATAAAACAAATTATTATCCCAAGCCTTTTTTAGAACCATCACAGTACATTACAACAGGTGAGTCCATCGCAGATTTAATGGAACACAATGAAGACGCTGCTTTTAATCACGTTCCTACAAAACATCGTGCTGATATGATGGAAAGAATGTTGCAACTTGAGGAAGGAAAAAGTTTATATAAAGGATATTCCGATGCCTGGAAAAAATGCCCTTGGAACGAACCCTCTTGTACTATAAAAGAAAACCACGGTGGTGTAAATGTTCATCCAAAATTACCACGAGTTTTAACTGCAAGAGAGATGGCAAGACTTCAATCTTTTCCTGATGATTTCATTTTTGAAGGTCCCAAGAATAAGCAACTTATTCAACTTGGAAATGCTGTACCTCCATTACTATCTAAAGCAATTGGATTGGCAATAAGAAGGTCGTATGAGTAGTTGAAAATAAATTAATAATAGCTTTGCCTATGATTTAATTCTGCGAAAATTATGCTTGAATAATTTAGTAAAATCAAATCTAAAAATTATATCCAAAACTCAAATAAGCTCCTAAATCTGTCCTGCCCTTAAAAAGTATTGGATTGATACCACCACGAAAATTAAAACCTCCATCATTTGGCTGACTTCTATATCCAATAATAAAATTGGTGAAAGTGTAAGTTGTACTTGGATAAAGTAGATTGCCAGCTAAAGTGTAACCACTAGAATAAGTATTAGAATTTGGGCTACCTACCATCAATATTGTTTGTGTTAAACCAACCTCAAAATATCTTCCTCTGTTTACATTTCCCAATAAACAGTTTACCCCCAAAGGAATGGTTGTATATGGCAATTTATTATCATTGGAAATGCTAAAACCAAAGCCTCCATTGAAACCCAGTCCATCAACCTTTTTGCTAAATCTTCTATCATAGTTTACAGATAACCCAATTGCAGGTCCACCAAGTCCCACATAAACCAATTGTGGTTCTCTATCTGTCTTAAGCGTTTTCTTTGGGTCCTTAAGCTTAATCATATCTTGACTAAAAGATTGACAAATACTGAATACCAAAATAGTAATGGTGAAAAGTTTTTTTCTCATTTTGATTAATTTTATTTTTCAAATATAATAAGCCAATTACAATTGTTTATCACAACTTTATCATCTATTACAATTTCTCCATCTCATCCTTCACAAACTCCATCAATGTTTTAATATGGTTGGGTGAGAGGTCAAATTTTAATCCTGCAGCAGCATACAATTCAGGCAAAGGTTTAGTGCCACCAAGGCTTAAAGCTTTAATATAATTGCTAATAGCTTTTTCAGGGTTTTGCTTGTATTGCATCCAAAGTCCAATAGCACCAAGCTGTGCAATGCCATATTCTATATAATAAAAAGGCACTTCAAACAAATGCAATTGGCGTTGCCATCCTGTTTTTCTATACTCTTCTAAGCCTGTTATATCCATTGCACCTGTTGAAAATTCATCAGCAATTTGTAACCACATTGCAGTTCTTTCTTCAATTGTATGTGCAGGATTTTCATACACCCAATGTTGAAATTTATCTATAATGGCAATCCAAGGGAAAATAGTAATCACACGCTCTAATTGATGTTCTTTTGCACGTTTCAAATCTTCTTCATTATCAAAAAATGGTTGCCAGTGATTCATACTAAATAATTCCATTGCCATACTTGCTACTTCAGCAATTTCCATTGGATATTCTTTAAAAGCACTCAACTCTAAATTGTGAGAAAGGAAAGAGTGAATAGCGTGTCCACCTTCGTGAACCATTGTTGTAACATCATCCATTTGCCCTGCTGCGTTCATAAAAATAAATGGTGCTCCACTTTCTGTTAAAGGACAATTATAACCACCTGGTGCTTTGCCTTTTCTGCTTTCCAAATCAAAATGGTTAAGCTCATTCATTTTGCGTAAACAGTCTGCAAAAAATGGATTTAATTCCTGAAAACAAGCCACAGATTTTTCAAACAAATCCTTGCCAGTTGTAAATGGTTTTAAAGCTTCTGTGCCAGTAGGTTCAGCTTCAATATCCCAAGGTTTTAAAGTATCTAAACCAAGTTTTTGTTTTTTGTTTTGATAGATTTTTTCAACCAAAGGAACAATATGTTGCTTTACTGCATCATGAAAATTATAGCAATCTTCTTTGGTATAATCAAACCGCCCCAACTCAACAAACTTGTAATCCCTATAATTCTCAAACCCGGCATTGATAGCTGTTTGGTGGCGTTTTGCAATTAACTCGCTATATAAATTATGCAAGGCATCTTTATCAACAATTCTTCTTTCATTTATTTTCCTGTAAACACTTTCACGCAAGTTTCTATCGTGGCTGTGCAAGAATTTTCCTGCTTGTTGCATTGTATATTCTTGCCCATTAACTTCAATGGTCATGGCACCACTAATTACGCCAAACTGTTGCTGCATTACACTTAGCTCTGCTTGCAATGGAATGTTTTCTTCTCTAAATAAATCGATACTTTTTCTTACGCTACGCAAATAAGTATAGAATTTTTCTTGGTCTAATTCTTTTAAAAATTCACTTGCAATTAACTTTTTATTCAAGGCATCTGCATAAGGTTGCAGCTTGGGTTGAATTTCCATACAGAAATATGTAAATGCTTCTTCAAGGCTTTTATCTGTAGTGTCACAAGTCATTTTAATTTGTCGCCAGCAGGCGTCTTCACTCACCACAGCTTCCATTTCACTCATATCAAGCAACCATTTTTCTAAATCTTCTTTACTATTAATTTCTCTTTCTAAAAGATTTTTAAAATATGGTTCTAAGTTTTCCCAAGTTGTTATTGCAAACTCTTTAGGCACAAAGTGTCGTGGAAGTTTTTGAATATTTGCTGATAGCATTTTTTTATTTTAAATTTTGAGTTATAAATATGCGTTATGAATGAGTGCAAATGTAGTAGTTGGATGAACCACCTATTTATATTTCAGAAACTCAATTCAAAAAACCTTCTCTCCTTGTGTTCATTTTACACATCAAATCCTTACTTTGCAAATAGTATTCTTAAAACACTACTTATAACGATATGCAAGAATTAATAGTTAGCCCCAAACCATCTGCTAAAAAAAATTCAAAAAATAAAGGGATTGTTGCCAAACCAAAAGCTGCAAAAGTGAGGGTTGCTGAGGTAACGAAAATTAAAGAAAAAACTGTTGTTTCCACAAAAGCTGAGCCCATCACTAAAAAAACAGCACCAAAAAAAATTATAAAAGCCAAAGAAGTTGTTGTAGAAAAAATATCACCAAAAAAAGTTGCTAAAGCAATAGTTGAGGTAAAAAAAGGCATTGCAGCAAAGCAAGAAAATAAAACAATTACATTTCAACTAAAGTTTACAACACAATATGGTCAGCAGTTATTTATAACAGGCAATCACGAATTGCTGGGCAGTGGCTATGTGTCCAAAGCCTTACCACTACAGTATTTCAACACAGAATTCTGGTATGCCAATTTGGATATTTCTAATATTGAATTGAAAGATGAATACATTACTTACAACTATATTTTAAAGTCGCTTGATGGAACTGTGCAATATGATTGTGGTAGCGATAAAAAAATAAATCTCTCCAAATTAACCAGCAGCGATTTACTTATTCTTGATAGCTGGAACTACACAGGCTACATAGAAAATGCTTTTTACACTGTCCCATTTCAAAATGTTTTGTTGAAGCATAATGCAACTGAAACAAAGGTTGCTGCACCTAAAAAATATACACATATTTTTCAAGCAAAAACACCTTTGCTTTCAGAAGGGCAAACACTTTGTTTAGTAGGTAGTGCTAAAAAATTAAATAGTTGGGATAGTGCAAACCCAATATTGATGCAACTTTTAGCAGGTGATGAACACTATAAAGCATACCTTGATTTGAGCAAAGAAGATTTTCCTATTGCATACAAATATGGAATTTATGATACTGTAAACAGCAAGTTCATAAGGTTTGAAGATGGTAATAATCGTGTGGTTTACGATGCAATAAAACCAGAAAAACAAACTATTGTTAATGATGCTTTTGCAAATTTTCCTTCCTCAACCTGGCGTGGTGCAGGTGTTGCCATTCCTGTGTTTAGTTTAAAGACGAAGGATAGTTTTGGCGTTGGTGAATTCAATGATATCAAGGCTTTAGTAGATTGGAGCGAAACTGTGGGATTAAAATTAATTCAGATTTTGCCCATCAATGATACCACTGCTACACACACCTGGCAAGATAGTTATCCCTATGCTGCAATATCTGCATTTGCATTAAATCCTATTTATATAAATCTTGCTCAGGCAACAGAAACTGTTAACCAATATTTATTGAAAAGATTGGATGAAAAGCAGGCAGAATTGAATGCTAAGGATGCAGTAGATTATGAACAAGTATTAAACACAAAACTTGCTTTCCTTAAAAAAATATTTCCGCTTCAAAGCAAAAAAATGTTTGCGAGCGAAGATTACAAAACCTACTTCAACAACAATAAACACTGGCTTGTTCCTTATGCTTGCTTTTGTTATTTAAGGGATGAATATAAAACTGCCAATTATAACGAATGGCCAGCTTACAGGCATTACAACGAAAAGGATATTGCAGAATTAACCAGCGAAAAAAGTGCTGCTTACAACGATATTTCATTCCACTATTTTATACAATACCATTTGCATTTACAATTGCAGGAAGCCACTGTTTATGCACATTCCAAAGGAATTGTTGTAAAAGGTGATGTGGCAATTGGCATATTTAGAAATGGTGCAGATGCTTGGCAACACGCAGATTTGTATAATATGAATTTGCAAGCAGGAGCTCCACCAGATGACTTTGCAGTAAAGGGTCAAAACTGGGGCTTCCCTACTTACAATTGGGCAAAAATGAAAGAAGATGGCTTTGCCTGGTGGAAGCAACGCTTTGAACAAATGAACTATTATTTTGATGCTTTTAGAATAGACCACATACTTGGATTTTTTAGAATATGGAGTATTCCAATGAATGCTGTTGAGGGCATTATGGGGCATTTTGTTCCAGCAATTGCGGTGCATATCAATGAGATTTTTGGCAGGGGAATTAACTTCAATCATCATCGTTTTACCCAACCATTTATCAATGAACATATTTTGTGGGAGCAGTTTGGATATGATAACGATTATGTAAAAGATAATTTTTTAGAAGCCAATAGCGATGGGCATTATAACCTTAAAAAAGGATTTACAACGCAACGTGAAGTAGAAAAATATTTTGCAGCTTTGGAGCAAAATGCCCTGCACGAAAAATTGAAATTGGGATTATATAACTTAATCAGCAATGTTATTTTATTTGAAATAGAAGAAACCAATGGACAACAATTTCATTTCAGATTTGGAATGGAAGGCACATCATCATTTCAAAATTTAGATTACAATTCTCAACATCAATTAAAAGAATTATATGTTGATTATTTCTTTAGAAGACAAGATGATTTTTGGATGAAGGAAGCAATGCAAAAATTACCTGCTTTGCGTAGGGTAACAAATATGTTGATTTGTGGTGAAGACTTAGGATTAGTGCCAGCTTGCGTGCCTGATGTAATGCAACAATTAGGCTTACTAAGTTTAGAAATTCAGCGTATGCCAAAAGATAATACCAAGCAGTTTTTTCACCCAAATGATGCACCATATTTAAGTGTGGTTACGCCAAGCACACACGATATGAGTACTATTCGTGGTTGGTGGGAAGAAGATAAGGCAGGCATACAAAAGTTTTACAATAATGAGTTAGGTCAATGGGGCGATGCACCATTTTACTGTGAAGGCTGGATAAACAAAGCAGTGGTGTCTCAGCACCTTTACAGCCCTGCAATGTGGGCTATTTTTCAAATGCAAGATTTATTAGGAATGGATGAAAATTTGCGTAGAGAAAATCCTAATGATGAGAGAATAAATGTGCCATCAAACCCTAAACATTATTGGCAATACAGAATGAATATGAGTTTGGAAGAGTTGATGGAAGCTAAGGAGTTTAATACTATGCTTAAAGAAAGTGTGGCAATGAGTGGGAGATAAAATCAGACAATTTACAATACTTAAAATGCCTGACGTGTTTACTGTCAGGCATTTTTTGTTTAAAGGTTATTACAATTGTGTCACTATTACCCATAAATAGCTACTTCATCAACACCTTCACTATTCTTTACACCACGATACATTCCTGCACTATTAAACAACATTGAAAAATTTCCTTGTGCATCCACACCAATCATACCACCTTCACCATCCATATTTTTCAACTTCACATTTACTGTTTGGTTCATTGCATCTTTCAAACTCATTTCTTTATATTCCATCAAACAACTTACATCATAAGCAGCAACAGCTTTAATGAAAGGCTCACCGTGCCCTGTGCAACTGATGGCACAAGTTTTATTGTTGGCATAAGTGCCTGCACCAATTACTGGACTATCTCCAACCCTGCCATATTTTTTATTTGTCATTCCTCCTGTACTTGTGCAAGCAGCAATGTTTCCATTGGCATCGCAAGCAACAGCACCAACGGTTCCAAATTTTTTATCTTTCATCAATTCCTCTAAATGATGGTGAGTGTGGTCGAGAGAATAATTATCAGAATCTCTTAAAGACTTCCATTGGTCGTAACGAAATTGAGAGAAAAAATATTCGTCTGGCTCCAATTTAATACCTTGTTTTATAGCAAAATCATTAGCACCTTTTCCACTCAAAAAAACGTGGTTGCTATTCACCATCACTTCTGCTGCAAGCTCAACAGGATTGCGAACACTACGAATGCCACATACTGCACCTGCTTCTAAATCTTCACCACGCATAATGGCTGCATCCATTTCCTGCACACCTTTTTTTGTGAACACACTACCACGCCCAGCATTAAAAAGAATATTATCCTCAAGCACCACAACTGCTGCCTTCACTGCATTTACAGCTGTTCCACCTTCTTCCAAAACTGCATAGCCAGCATTAAGTGCTGTTTGCAATCCTGCTAAATAGGCTTTCTCCAACTCAGGAGTCATATCTTCTTTTAAAATGGTGCCAGCACCACCGTGAATACAAATTGTTATCATATATTTTTATCGTTAATTATTACTTTATTTTTTAAACCCAATTCTTTCTCTATGTTCCCACTTTAAACGCTGTTCTATTTCATCTTCTCTTTTATCTAAAAGGTTTTCAAGAGCATCGTAGATAGAAGCAATTTGCACATCACGCTCTCCAAATTCTTTTTGCATTTCTATTCGCAAATCATTTATTTGTTCTGATAGATTTTTATGTTTGTTAATATAGTGCCTAATAGCAATAAACGCCCTTACTATTTCAATATTCATTTTTATGGCACGTTCATTTCTTAACACACTTGCCAACATAGTAACGCCGTGTTCGGTAAAAACAAAAGGTAGTTTTTGATTACCTCCCCTATGTTTTTGTGAACTGGTAACAATTTGTGACCAGTTGTTGTTTTTGGTTTGTGAACTGGTAACAATTTGTGATGTGTTTAAATCTGTTGAACCTATGACAAATTGTGATAGCATTATTTCCCATTCACTTGCAGTAAGCCTAAACATAAAATCTTCGGGAAACCTAATAATGTTTCGCTTTACAGCTTGATTAAGTGCCTTAGTTTCTACTTCATAAAGTTGAGCTATATCAAAATCTAACATAACTTTCAGTCCTCGAACTTCATATATTTTATTTTCTATTAATGTTAGATTCATTTTATAAAAATTAATTCAAACCAATCAACTTCTCACATTCGCTCAATAATTTATCTTTCTTAATAGCTGCTGTTCCAACTTCTTCACACACCAAACCACCAGCTATATTAGCTATTTCAGCAGCAAGGTGAATATTTTTTGTAGCTGCAAAAACCAACGATGCCACAGCTATTACAGTATCGCCAGCACCACTTACATCAGCTATACTGCGTATATGTGTAGGTATAATATTGCAATCATTTTTGTCATTATAAAAAACACCTTTTTCGCTTAATGTTATGAAGGAAATATTGTGTTGCAATTTGTCTTTTAATTGCTTGTGAATGTCTTGCAAAATATTTTTATTAATGTCATCAAGCAGCACGTTCAATCCTTCTTTTACCTCAGCTAAGTTTGGTTTAAAAATATCTACACCAACATAGCTAAAGAAATTTTTTCGCTTGGGGTCAACTGCTGTAAGAATGCTATTTTGCTTGCACAAAGCAATTGTTTTCTCTATAATATTTTGCGTTAAAACACCTTTGTTATAATCTTCAAAAATGATGATTTGAGGTTTCTCTGTTTCAATATATTTTTCAATATTATTTAATAAAATAGTTTCCGTTTCGCCACAAACATCAGTTGTAATTTCAGCATCCAATCGCATCATTTGTTGGTTGCGACTTATGACACGGGTTTTATTCGTTGTAATCCTATCTGCTGCGTGATGAATGTATGTTGTGTTGATATTTTGCTCTTGCAAAAGGGTTTGCAATTTTTCACCTTCAGCATCTTTTCCTATAACAGAAATTATGGAAGTATTTGCACCCAATGCAACAAGGTTTAATGCAACGTTGGCAGCACCTCCAAGTCGTAATTCATTTTTTTGCAAAGCTACAATAGGCACAGGTGCTTCAGGCGAAATGCGATTTACATTTCCCCACCAATAAGTATCTAACATTACATCGCCAATAACAGCAATTTTAATGTCATTAAATTTCTTAAATAAATTATCAAACTTCATCTGTTGTCTTTTTCTTTCCTATAATTAAGTAATAAACAGGAATACCAAGCAAAGTTATTATTAAACCAGGGTAAGTAAATTGTGGTTTATAAATTACCAGTAAAATACAAAATGCCAAACCCATTATAATGTAAATAATTGGAAGTATAGGATAACCAAAAGCTTTGTAAGGTCTGTCAGCATTGGGTTGTGAGCGTCTTAAAATAAAAATGCCTGCAATTGTTAGCATATAAAACATTACCACAACAAAAGAAATCATATCCAATAAATCGCCATATTTTCCACTCAAACACCAAAGGCTTGCTGCAATACATTGAATCCAAAGTGCAACTTGTGGCACGGCAAATCTATTTAACTCACCCACTTTTTTAAAGAACAATCCATCTTTTGCCATAGTGTAATAAACCCTTGCTCCTGCAAGTATCAATCCATTGTTGCAACCAAAAGTTGAAATCATAATGCACACTGCAATCAACGTTGTGCCATAGGCTGGAAAAATTTTATTTGCTGCTGCAACTGCCACCCTATCGTTGGAAACAAAAGCCAATTCGTGCAAAGGCATCACGTTTAAATACATCAGATTTGCTGCAACATAAATTACTGTTACTATCAATGTTCCAAGCACCAAACTCAAGCCCAGGTTTCGTTTTGGATTTTTTATCTCGCCAGCAATAAAGGTTACATTGTTCCAGGCATCGCTACTAAAAATGCTGCCAACCATTGCTGCTGCAATAGCTCCTGCTAAAGCACTTCCACCAATGCCAATCCATTGTTCTGGTTGCAAAACTCCAGCAGTGTCTTTTGCTCCAAGATTTTGAGTAGCATTAAAACCTGTTTGCCAATTCACGTTCCAGAAACTTTCTTTCACCAATAAAAAACCACAAATTATTAGTCCAAATAAAGCAAACAATTTAGCAGAAGTAAAAAGCCTTTGTATCCATTTTGCTTCTTTAACGCCTTGTGTATTGATGAAAGTTAAAAAAGCAATAATGGCAATGGCAACCAACTGGCCAGCATAAATTTTTAATCCTAAAATTTCAAATAAAAAATAATTATTGCCAAGCTGTGGTACAAGGTATGCAAGGAATTTACTGAACGCAACGCCAACAGCAGCAATGGTTGCAGTTTGTATAACAGTAAAAAAACTCCAGCCATATAAAAAGCCAATCAGAGGATTATAGGCTTCTTTTAAATAAACATATTGACCACCAGCTTTAGGAAACATTCCACTTAATTCGCCATAGCTTAAAGCTGCAATTAAGGTCATAAAACCTGTAAGCACCCATACCAAAATAAGCCAACCAGCACTACCAACATTTCTTGTAATGTCTGCACTTACAATAAAAATTCCTGAGCCAATCATACTGCCTGCAACAATCATTGTGGCATCAAACAAACCAAGTGTGGGTTTAAAGGCAGTTGTGTTTTCAGTCATTTTATAAAAATAAAAAGCTGCACAATATTGTGCAGCTTCAAATATAGATAGTTTACAATGTTTGTTATTTCTTCTTAGGTTTATACGTGTCGTTTAACCCTTTTACAATATCGTTAGTAATGTTGAAAGCAGAATCTTTGTAATAAATTAAGTCAGCAGAATTGGATATAATAAAAGAATATGTTTTGTCCTTATTGTAGTCTTTTAAAAAGTCCTCAATCTTCTTTTTTACATCCAAGAGTTTGTCTCTTGTTTCACCAGAAAGTTTACTTGCTTCACTTTGTTCTTGAAATTGATAATCACTTTCTCTACGTTGCATATCTTGGCTTGCAGCAGCCATTTGCTCTTGGCTCATTGCATTTCCTCTGCCTTGATATTCTTTTAGTTTAGCAATGTTGTCGTTCTTTTTGGCTGCCAAAATATTTTTAGCTTCTTGTTCTTTTTTTGTTAATTCATCAATAATTTGCTTGTAATATTCAAAATGGTTTTGAATAGAATCCATTTCAAAATAAGCTATCATACAACTTTTGTTTCCATTTGCTTTTGCTGCATTCGCAACAATAGGTTTTTTGTTAGAGGCAAAATGCAAGTAAAATAAAATAGCAACAGCTACTGCTAAAACAACATTGACAATTGAGTTAATATTCTTCATTAATCTTTTTTAGGCGTCAAATATAAAAGATGGAAAATAAAAGAAGATGTTAAAAGAAATTACAAGTAGTTATTGAAGGTTTTGTTTTGTCTATTGACAACGAATTATCAAATATCCCATTAAACTAAGGAGAAGAAAGCCTTGAATTGCAAGAAATATTTTTTTATTTTTTTTCGATTCCCTATATGCTATGTAAAAAATTACTACAACTGAAGCCAGTAAAATAATAGAGCTAAAAATTGTTGCCAGAGGAGACATATTTGGTTTTACTAACATAAAGCCTATGAACAATGGAAGAATTAAGAGACCCAGCCAACCCAATAAATTATTCTTTTTATTTTCCATTTAAAAAAATTTAAAACAAATCTATTAATAACTATCATCCTCAAAGAAAAATGATTAAAATGCTTATCTTTTTTTACCAAAAAAACTAATTGCAGACATTTTTCTCCAATTTTCATCCAACTATTTTACCGTTTGTCAAATCTCTTAAAAATATTTTTTATAGAATAAAATTGCTGGAATCCTTATCTGCATTGACTTTTACAATTATAAACAATACTTTCTTATCTAAATTACTGCAATATGCAAGGTAGTTTGTTTTACATAGTACCAAATATTCTATTATGTTTGCATTGTCAAAACAAAAAGACGTAAAAGTTTAAACAATTAAAAAATTATAAAATGAAAAATTCAAACACAAAAACAGAAGCATTAAATAACAAACCAGTTAATAGCTCGAACAACGAAGTAAAAAATGCTGCATCAAAAAGCCAATTTGAAAAAAATGTTTTCAGTAGTGCAGATTTATGGAACATTCAAAAAATGAGTAGAACAGGATTTTCAAGAAGAAGGGCTAATGTGATGATGTAGTAATTTGATGATTCTATAATTAATAACTAATTTAAAAAATAAAAAAATGGACATTCAAAACACACAAAGTCAAATGCGAAAAGGAGTGCTTGAGTTTTGCATTTTATCTGTGATACGAAAAGGAGAAGTTTACCCAAGTGATATTGTAGATAAAATGAAAACTGCTCAACTACAAATTTTTGAAGGAACGCTTTATCCTCTTTTAACACGACTCAAAAACGCTGGATTGCTTACTTACAGATGGGTTGAAAGCAACAGTGGACCACCACGAAAATATTTTGTAATGACAGAAAAAGGACTTGAGTTTTATGCAGAACTGGAAAGAACCTGGAAAGAACTTGCAGATGCTGTGCACACCATTACTCAAGAATCCAATGAACAACCAACAGAAACTAATAACCATAACCAATAAAATTAACACAAATGAAAAAGGTAATAAATATCAACTTTCAAGGCAGGGTAGTTCCTATAGAAGAATCTGCTTACGACATACTTAAACAATACACGGAAAGTCTTAGCAATTTTTTTGCAAACGAAGAAGGTAAGGACGAAATTATTAATGATATTGAAGGCAGAATTGCTGAGCTTTTTGCCGAAACTTTAAAGAAAGGCACCACTTGTATTAGCGATGACGACATAAATAAAATCATTGCAAGTATGGGTCGTCCAGAAGATTTTGAAGCAGAGGAAGTAAATGTAAAAGAACAATTGGGTGGCAACGCTGATAACCAATATCAACAACAAAATAGCAATGCAAATGCTAAGGGAACACACGTTAAAACCAAAATGTTTAGAGATGAAAACAACAAAGTTTTAGGTGGTGTTTGCAGTGGTATTGCAAATTATTTTGGAACTGATATTACTATCATCAGAATTTTAGCAGTCATTTTTTTTGGAGCAACATTTTTGCCTTACTTAATTCTGTGGGTTGTTGTGCCAAGTAGCTCTACCAAGGTAATTGGTAGTGTTAGAAAAAGATTGTTTAGAGATCCTGATGAAAAAATAATTGCTGGTGTTTGCAGTGGTTTGTCACAATACTTTGGTGTGAGTGTTTGGATTCCAAGATTATTATTCGCTATTCCATTTTTAACAATTGCATTTAACTTCAATCGTCATCATTTTTTTGGTTTTGGAGATTTTGTAAATGTATCTGTTAGCCCAGGAACAATCGTGTTTTATATTATACTTTGGTTGGTATTACCTGAAGCTACAACAACAGCAGACAAATTGGAAATGAAAGGAGAAAAAATTGATTTAAACAGTATAAAAAATACCATTCAAAACGATATGGAAGGCTTTGGAAAAAGAGCTGAACAATGGGGAAAAGAAGTATCTCAAAAAGCAAATGAATTTGCAACAACTACTTCTCAAAAATCGCAACAATTCTCGCAAGAAGTTAATACTACATTCAAAAAAAGCAGAGGGTCTTTAGGTGATTTTATTGTACTTATATTCAAAATATTTTCATACACCATAATTGGTATTTGTGTGATAGCAGTTTTAATAGGATTGTTTGCAGCAGGCATTGCATTAACAGGACTCTTGCCAGCAAAGGGTTACATCATCAACGATGGTTGGCAAAATATTTTTGCTTGGGGAACTTTGATATTATTTATATGGCTACCTATTGTTAGTGCTGTAACTTTTATTATTCGCAGATTAACAAAAGCAAAAAGAAACAGCAATGCCATTCGCTACACATTTGCTGGATTGTGGACAGTTGGTTGGGTTTGTTTATTTATGCTAATTGCAACTTTATTTAACTCAATAAAATATAAAAACAATCCTGTTGAAGAAACAATTGTTCTTACTAATCCACAAGTAAATTCTCTAACAGTTTCTACAAAAGCATTTGATAAATATTATAATCATTCTTGGTTAAATATTGAACCATTTGCCAATATTGATGATGATACTGCTTATGTAAAAAATTATAATATTCGCATTGTAAAATCTACGACAGATAGCTTTAAAGTAGTGATGGTAAAATTATCAAATGGTAGTAGTAAAAACGATGCTAATTTGAAAGCTGATAAAATTGAATTGAAAGTAATGCAGCAAGATTCAACATTGAAAATTGATAAAGGAATTGCCATTAATAAAATAGATAAATTTAGAAATCAACACGTCATTATAACTATTGCTGTACCTGTAGGTAAAAGAATAAAAGTGAATAGCGAAACATATTGGAACCACAATTCAAGAATGACAATTGGTTACAATAATAACAATGATTGGGATGATTATAATGGCAACTATTCAAGTGATGAAAAGTCTTACAGCTACGATTCTGATGTTGAGTATATGATGACTGTAAATGGATTAAAAAGAACATCAAATAATGTGAAGGAAAACAACAACGATGACGATGATATTAAAGACAAAGCTGAGGATTATAAAAATAGTCGTGAAGAGCACAAACGCAAACTTGATGAAGAAAAAAGAGAATTAGATCAAAAAACAAAAGACCTAGAAAGAAGAGAAAAAGAGTTCAATAAAACAGATTCAATTATCATTAAACAAACCACAAAGGCTAAAGAAAAAGTTACCAATACACAACTTTATTTGGCCAATATTTTGATGGAAAAATTTTCGATATAGAGTGTTGGTTTTGGTTTATAGTTTAGCCCTGCACAGTTTTGTGTGGGGCTTTTATTTTACAAAATCCTCAATAGCATTGTTGACTGCATCAGTTGCTTCTAACATTCCCATATGACCAACATTTTCCAAAATATGAATATGCGATTGAGCAGGCAAATGACATTGTTGCAAAACATCGTTTAAAGGAGCTGCAACATCTTCTGTACCCATTACAAATAAAACTGGAACTGCTACATTTTTCAAAACATCGGTTGTATCTGGTCTATTCATCATTGCAATATAATATTGCTCTAAAGCAGCAACAGTAAAGGTTTCAGGATTTTCAATTAATGCTTCAACTACTTCAAAATATTTTTGTTTGAATTGGTTGGAGAATAAATTTGGTATTGTATTCTTTAAAAAAGCATAACTGCCATATTGTTTCATCATTTCAATGCCACGCAGACGAACTTGCTTTTTTTCTTCACTATCAGCAAAAGCTGTTGAATGAATTAACCCAAAAGCATTCAATTTTTCAGGAAATAATTTGGTGAATGCAAGTGTTATATAGCCACCCATACTATGCCCCAAAATTGTAATTTTTTGTTGAGAATTTTTTAAAATATTTTCTACTAAATCGTTAATACAAATTGCATAATCATCTATTGAAACATTTTGTTGTATTAAAATTTGAGAAGTACCAGAGCCAGGTAAATCAGGGATAATAACCCGATATTTTTTGTTTAAAAAGTTTCTTTGTGAATCCCAAATAGAAGCATCTTCACCAAAGCCATGCAGCAATAAAATAATATTTCCACTTCCAGTATCTGTGTAGCTAACTTTTGAATTTTTGTAAGTAAATGTGTGTTGCATATTCTTTATTCAAGCAAAAGTTTTAGTTATGCCCAATCCATCTGCTACCAATTTTTACCTGATGAAATTTCATTCTGGCAACTTTATAATTAAACTTGAATTTGCGATTGGTTTGTAAATAAATATGGGCAATTGTTTTGCCCATACATTTAATATTTTTTTCAGGTGGAGGAGCTACTATTGCGGCTGATTTTATTTTTTGTGAGATTAAAAATTCATTGGCAAATTCGATTGTGTTTTTCCCATCATCACCCACTCTATACCAATATTTATTATTTATCCAAAAAACGTAATTACTCAATGCTACATAAGCTTTTGACTGTTTGATGAAAGACTCCCCAGTTGAACAAAGTTGACCAGTATCTTTAAAAATTGCTGTTCTAATACTATCAGTAAAAACATCCAATTCTTGCTTGGTAATTATTCTGTAATATTTCGATTTTGTTATTTGTTCTTTAAATAGTTTTCTCTTTCGTTTAGTAGATTGTGCATTTACAAAAAAAATCAAAAAATAGGGGTCATTAACATCAAAATATTTCTTTGATGATTGAACATTTCTATCGTCCAATGATACACTATTTTGCTTGCCTTGGCACAAGGCAAAAGATGAAAGCAAAACAAATAATATTGTAAAAGTTAATCTCAAATATGATGTTTTGTTTGTGATAACTACATCATAATAACGCTTAACTCACTAAAATATTCTTACTAAACAAGCTCTCTTGTAAGATGCACTTTGGTCATATCCAAATACTGGTTTTGCAATTGATGCACAAAATGCACGTCAGGGTTGTGTCTAAAATCTTCCCTATACCACATTTCAAAATGAGAAAAATCTTCTGCATTTGGAGTAACCAATCTAAAAGAACCTTTTGAATATTTTACAGAACCATCGTCATTAATATGCTTAGTAAAATTTAGGTTAAACAGAGCTGCTTCGTTTAAAGGAATAGGATGCAACTTCTCTGTTTCAAACCAAAATTCTTGAACTTCGGTTTCAACACAAACTTGTTTTTCATCACTATTAAGAAGCACAACTTCACCTTCCCAAAGTTTTCCTTCATATTCAGCAATTACAAAATCTCCGATTTTGATGTCATTAAATTTTATCATATTACAATCGTTTAGGGTCTAAATGTAGATGTTATTTTGAATATTAAATAAAAAAAATAGCCTGTATTTCTAAAACTAATGCAATTAAAAATTTTCTTCATTTACTTGCTATCATCGTTTCTTTGCGTTTCATTTTTTTTAACCAAATTTGCTATATGAAACAAATTTCTGTGATTGGTGCAGGCACAATGGGAAATGGCATCGCACACGTTTTTTCTCAAACAGGTTTTGCTGTAACCCTTATAGATGTTAATGCTGCACAACTTGAAAAAGCATTGGCTACTATTGCTAAAAATCTTGATAGACAAATATCAAAAGGCACTTTAACCGAAGAACAAAAAATTACAACACTTGCCAATCTCACTATTCAAACAGATATTACAATTGGCGTTAGTCAGGCAGATTTAGTGGTTGAAGCTGCAACAGAAAATGTGGATTTAAAATTAAAAATATTTAAGCAAATCGATGAATTTGCTCCTGCTAATTGCATATTAGCAAGCAATACATCTTCTATATCAATTACAAAAATTGCAGCTGCAACAACACGTCCTACCAAAGTAATTGGTATGCACTTTATGAACCCTGTGCCAATAATGAAACTGGTAGAAATTATTAATGGTTATGCAACAGATAAAGAAGTTACAAATACTATTGTTGAACTAAGTAAACAACTTGGCAAAGTGCCTTGTATAGTTAATGATTATCCAGGTTTTATTGCCAATAGAATTTTAATGCCAATGATAAATGAAGCTATTTATAGTTTGTATGAGAGTGTTGCTGGCGTTGAAGAAATTGATAATGTTATGAAACTTGGAATGGCACATCCAATGGGCCCTTTGCAACTTGCAGATTTCATTGGTTTAGATGTTTGTCTTAGTATTCTTCGTGTGTTGCACGATGGATTTGGCAATCCAAAATATGCACCTTGCCCTTTGCTTATTAATATGGTAATGGCTGGAAAATTGGGTGCAAAATCTGGCGAAGGTTTTTATGTTTACACAGCTGGTAGTAAAGATTTGGTAGTAAGTAATAGTTTTAAGAAGTAATATGCAACTTTCAATCATCATTGTTAATTATAATGTAAAATACTTTTTAGAGCAGTGTTTATACAGTGTTCAAAAAGCAAGTATTGGCATTGATGCAGAAGTTTTTGTTGTAGATAATGCAAGTCAGGATGCAAGTGTAGAGTACCTGCAGCCTATATTTCCAAGAGTAAAATTTATTGCAAGTAAAACAAATGATGGTTTTGCAAAAGCAAATAATAGAGCATTAGAAAAATGTAAAGGAGAGTATATTTTATTTTTAAATCCCGACACAATTGTACCAGAAGATTGCTTTGCCAATTGCATTGCATTTTTTAAAGAACATAACGATTGTGGTGCTTTGGGTGTTCAAATGATTGATGGTAGTGGTAAATTTTTACCAGAAAGTAAACGCTCTTTTCCATCGTTATCTGCTGCTTTTTATAAGTTAATTGGGTTATCTCTCATTTTTCCTAATTCAAGAAAATTTAATAAATATGCTCTAGGCAATATGTCTAAAGATGACGACTATGAAATTGATGTTTTAGCAGGAGCTTTTATGATGCTTAAAAAAGATGTGGCACACAAAACAAAAGGCTTCGATGAAACCTATTTTATGTATGGAGAAGATATAGATTTGAGTTTTAGGGTGCAAGAAGCTGGATATAAAAACTACTATTATGGCAAGCAAAAAATCATCCATTTTAAAGGAGAGAGTACAAAACGTGGAAGCCTCAATTATGTAAGAATGTTTTACAATGCAATGAGCATTTTTGTGAGGAAGCATTACAGTGGAAGTAAGGCAACAATTTTTTCGACAACTATCAATATTGCTATTGTTTTTAGAGCAATAGTTAGTTTACTACAAGCCATTGTAAGCAAGTCTGGGTTGTTAATATTAGATGCTTTAGTGGTTTTTTTTAGTATGTATTTTACCAAAGAATTTTGGATTCATATACTCCGTGATGGAAAACCCTTTGATGGACCATTTACACAATATTCGATTCCAATTTTTACAATAGTTTTTATTATTGGTGCGTTACTAAGTGGCATTTACGATAATTTATACAAGCCTTTAAAGGCACTGGTTGCATCAGCTGCATCTGTGGTTGTGTTGCTAGCTTTTTATTCTTTGTTGCCCGAAACTTACAGGTTTTCTCGTGGTGTAATTTTAGGTGGAGGAATAATATCTGGCTTAATGGTTACACTAATGCGATGGATTTTTATTAAGCTACGCTGGATAAAAGATGATGAGGCAGATGCTTTTAAGCAAGCTGTTGTTGTTGCCTCTCAGGCAGAGTATGTGCAGGTATTGCAGCTGATGCAAAAAGCAGATATTGAAGAAAGATTGTTGGGAAGAATTGGAATGAAAACTAGTGAGGAAAATACTGTTGGCAGTGCTTATCAATTAAAAGACCTCGTTAAAAAAGCTAATGTCAAGGAAATTATTTTTTGCGAAGGAGTGTTGAGTTTTTCTGAAATAATTGAACAAATGATTATACTACAAAAAGAGAAAGTCAGTTTCCGTTTTCATTGCAAGAAAAGTCATTCAATTGTTGGTAGTGATTCTAAAACAAGTACAGGGGAAACTTTGACTGGCGAAGGACATTTTGCTTTGTCAAATCCTTACCAGCAAAGGATGAAGCGAATGTTAGATATGTGGATTGCTATTTTAATGTTGGCGACTTTTCCTATCCAATTTTTATTCATTGATAAAGCTGGTGTAGCACTAAAAAATGCTTGGTTGATTATACTTGGAAAAAGGACTTGGATAGGATATTCATCTTTCCAAAACACACTGCCATTAATAGCTCCAGCAATTTTAACGTGTAATGGCTATCCAAATAATGGCAAATTTTCAATCAATAATACCGTACTAAAAAAGACAGATATTTTGTATGCAAGAGAGTATGATTGGATGCAGGATTTGAAAATAATTTTTGGAAATTATAGAAATTTAGGTGGCAGAGATTAGTTACAACTCTACCGTTTTTATATACTGCCCATAACCGCTTTTTGAATATTTTTCTGCAAGAGATAGTAATTGTGTTTTATCAATGAAACCCATTCTATAAGCCACTTCTTCAATGCAACCAATTTTTCTATTTTGTCTTTTTTCTATTACCCTTACAAATTCACAAGCATCGCTAAGACTTTCAAAAGTTCCTGTATCAAGCCAGGCTGTGCCACGATTCATAACACCAACGTGTAAATTTCCTTGCTCTAAATAAACCCTATTTACATCAGTAATTTCATATTCCCCACGTGGTGAAGGCTGAATATTTTTTGCAATTTCTATTACACTATTATCATAAAAATATAAGCCAGGAACTGCATAGTTTGATTTGGGCTGTGTTGGCTTTTCTTCAATGGAAACGGCAATCTTATTTTCGTCAAACTCAACAACACCATATCTTTCAGGATCTCTAACTTCATAAGCAAAAATGGCAGCACCATCAACATTGTTAAATGAGTTTACCAATTGCCCAAAGCCTGCACCATAAAAAATATTGTCGCCAAGTATTAAAGCTACTTTGTCATCACCAACAAATTTTTCTCCAATTACAAATGCCTGAGCTAGACCATTAGGAACAGCCTGCACTTCGTAAGAAAACTTACAACCCACATCTGTTCCATCTCCTAATAATTTTTGAAATTGAGAAGAGTCTTCTGGTGTTGTGATAATCAATATTTCATTAATCCCAGCCAACATTAAAACAGACAATGGATAATATATCATTGGCTTGTCGTAAATAGGCATTAGTTGTTTGCTTATTCCTTTTGTAATTGGGTATAAACGAGTGCCAGAGCCGCCTGCAAGAATTATTCCTTTCATAAGATTAAAAATTAAATTTATTTTTCGCTTCCTCAAAACCTGGCAAAGCTTTGTCTTTATCCGACAAAACAAGACCTGCTTCATCAATTTGCCAATTAATGTTTATTATTTTATCGTTATAAATAAATCCTCCCTCAGCTTCTTTATTATAAAAATTATCGCATTTGTAAAAGAATACAGCGGTTTCGCTTGTAACAACAAAGCCGTGAGCAAAACCTCTTGGAACAAAAAATTGCTTGTTGTTTTCTGCTGTTAATTCTATTGCAAAGTTTTGGGCAAATGTTGGCGAATCTGTTCGTAAATCTACAACAACATCCAACACACTGCCTTCTAAAACCCTTACCAGCTTGGCTTGTGCGTGAATACCCAATTGATAGTGCATTCCACGTAAAACCCCACGAGAAGATTTTGATTGATTGTCTTGAACGAATGAAACATCTAACCCCGTTAAACTGTGGAATTTTTGCTGGTTGAAGCTTTCAAAAAAATATCCACGTTCATCTGCAAAAACAGTATCGTGAATAATATAGCAATCTTTAAGTGGTGTTTGTTCTACTTTCATTGTTGTGTAAAATTGATAAACAGTTTGTCTCTTAATCCAAAATAATTTTTAATCGATATATCAGATGTTTTTATAGTTTTTCTTTCTTCAATCTCTTCAATATCCTCACCTTGCCAAAAACAATAAAATTCAACATTTTGAACAATCGCAACCGTTTTCAAAAAATTTATTAATTCATTTGTAGAGGCAAGCATTGTTGTATAATCATCGTCTTTTTCGTCAACATCTAAAATATCGAAACCACAAGAACATCCTTCATATGAACTAACGAAATATATGTATGGTTTTGTAAATTTTTTTAAGATATTTTTATTAATAGCTGCTTCTATCATCAAATTTATTGACAACAAAGTTTTATCTACATCATCGATAAATTTTAATTGATTAGAAACTCCAATATAAATTGCGTAGCACATAAAATTATCTATATCTTATCGTCCATCATACATATTTTCATAGTATTTGGCATAGTTGCCACTGGTTACATTATTAAGCCATTCTGTGTTTTGCAAATACCAATCTATGGTTTGTGCAAGCCCTTGCTCAAATGTTACAGTTGGCTTCCAACCCAATTCTGTATTGATTTTGATGGCATCTATGGCATAACGTCTATCGTGTCCTGGTCTATCTTTTATGTATGTAATCAATTGTTCACTTTCGCCTTTTTGCCTTCCTAATTTTTCATCCATTTGGGTGCAAAGTAGTTTTACCAAATCAATATTTTTCCATTCGTTAAAGCCACCAATATTGTAAGTATCGTTTAATTTTCCTTGATGGAAAACCAGGTCAATTGCCAATGCGTGGTCTTTTACAAACAACCAATCACGAGTATATAAACCATCGCCATAAACAGGCAAAGGTTTTTTGTTGATGATATTGTTGATGAACAACGGAATAAGTTTTTCGGGAAAATGAAATGGCCCATAGTTGTTGCTGCAATTAGAAATCACAGTTTGCAAATGATAGGTTTCGGCATAAGCACGAACAAAATGATCGCTTGCTGCCTTGCTTGCACTATAAGGTGAATTTGGCGAGTATGAAGTTGTTTCTGTGAACAAACCTGTTTCACCTAAAGCACCATAAACTTCATCGGTAGAAACGTGATAGAATAAGTGTTTGGTTAAATCTTCTTTCCAAAAATCTTTTGCAGTGTTTAATAAATTTACTGTGCCAACAATGTTTGTATAAACAAAATCCATTGGCGATAAAATGCTTCTGTCAACGTGGCTTTCTGCTGCCAAATGAATGACATCGGTAATATTATGTTTTGTAAAAACAGTTTTTAAAGCATCTGCATCAAGGATGTTTACTTTTTCAAAAACATAGTTGCTTGCTTGATCAATGTCTGTTAAATTTTCGAGATTTCCAGCGTAAGTAAGTGCATCCAAATTTACTATTTTGTAATTAGGATATTTGTTTACAAACAGCCTGATAACATGGCTTCCAATAAATCCTGCACCACCTGTAATTAAAATATTTTTCATTTGTATTTTTTATTGCCACAAAGGCTCTAAGTCTTATTCTAAGTCTAAAATTATTTTTATGTTTTGTTGAATTTTTTTTATTTGTTCTGCATTTAATTTTCCTATTTTCTCTATAAACCTTTTATTATCTATTGCTCTAATCTGGTCTATTAATATATCACTCTTAACATCGGTTTGTCCTTTTTTTAAATGCACTCTTAATATTTCAGCTTCTTCTAAAACATTTGTAGTTATTGGGCAAATAATTGTTGAAGGGTGTGTATCGTTTAACAAATTGGTTTGTATAACAACAACGGGTCTCACTTTTCCTGCTTCTGTGCCTTTTGATGGATCAAGATTGGCTAACCAAATATCATACTGCTCAGTTTTCATCAACAAATTTTTCAAACTCTCTTAAAACAAACAAAGAATCTTTACTTGTTAAATTAGATTCAATAGCAAGTTTGCTTTTTAAAATTCGCCTTTTATTGAACATATTATAAATATGCACCGCTTCGTTGATATACCTATTTCGTGCTTGCTTTAAAGAAGTGGTTATTGTTTCTGTTTCTGTAAAAATATTGTCATCAAGTTTTAAAGACAAAGTTTTCATATAAATAATTTAAAATAAAGGTATATACTTTTGGTATATTCTCTGCTTTTTATAAACCACTTTTTTTAAGGTGTATTTGTTTTTTAAAAATTTGCAAATCGCTTGCTACCATTTCTTTCGCCATTTCTGCAACAGTATATTTTGCTGTCCAGCCCAATTTTTCTTTTGCTTTTGTAGCATCTCCAATTAGCAAATCAACTTCTGTTGGACGATAATATCGTGGGTCAATTTTGACAACAACTTTTCCTATTTCCAGTTGAAAATCTTTGAGACTGCATTTTACAATATAGCCTTCCTCATTTTCTGCTTCGCCACGAAAACCTAACTCAATACCCACTTCAGCAAAACTCATTCTCACAAAATCCCTTATTTGAGTTGTAACACCAGTTGCTAACACAAAGTCTTCAGGGGTTTCCTGTTGCAGAATCAAATACATCCCTTCAACATAATCTTTAGCGTGTCCCCAATCTCTTCTTGAATTTAAGTTTCCTAAAAACAAACACTCCTGCAAGCCTAATGCTATTTGTGCTGTTGCTCTTGTAATTTTTCTTGTTACAAAGTTCTCTCCACGATTTGGCGATTCGTGATTGAATAAAATTCCATTGCAAGCATACATACCATAAGCCTCACGATAGTTTACTGTAATCCAGTATGCATAAAGCTTTGCAACTGCATAAGGAGAGCGTGGATAAAATGGTGTTGTTTCACTTTGAGGCACAGCTTGCACCAAACCATATAATTCGCTTGTAGATGCCTGATAAATTTTTGTTTTTTTAGTTAAACCCAATAAACGTACAGCTTCTAAAATTCTTAATGTGCCTATACCATCTGCATTTGCCGTATATTCAGGTTCTTCAAAACTCACCAAAACGTGGCTCATTGCCGCCAAATTGTAAATCTCATCTGGTTGCACTTCCTGAATAATTCTGATGATGTTTGTACTATCAGTTACATCGCCATAATGCAAAGTTAAATGACGATTTGGTGTGTGAAAATCTTCGTAAAGATGGTCAATACGTTGTGTGTTAAATAATGAAGCTCTTCTTTTAATACCGTGAACTTGGTATCCTTTGCTTAAAAGCAGTTCAGCAAGGTAAGCTCCATCCTGACCTGTTATACCTGTAATTAATGCTACTTTCATTTAATATTTTCGATGTACAATTTTAGATTTAATCTTTCGCCACAAAGACACAAATTTTTATTGCTGATTATTATGCTACTGATGATTTATAATTTACCACTAATAATTGCACTAATTTCCCTGTCTGCTTTGTAGTAATCTTCTGGTATTCCAATATCAATAAAATACTCGGCTGCAATATAACCTGTAACCTTTAAGGTTTTCATATTGGGTTCTAAAAAGTCTTTTTCGTAGGAAAAATTTTGTAGCAAATGATTTGTTTTTTTCAAAAATATTTCTCTGTTGAAAATCAAGATACCAGTATTGATAAACCCTTCAACGCAGTATTTTTTTTCGTTAAACTGGTTAATAATATTTTGCTCATCAATTGTTACAGAACCATACCTGTCAAAGTCTTTCATTGACTTTACTGCAATGCTGCAATCAGATTTTGTGCTTTGATAAAATTGAAAAAAAGCTGCGACATCAAGGTTAAAAAAGCTATCACCATTTACAATCAATACTTCTTTTTCTTGCGTTTGTTGCAAGCAAAATTTTATAGCACCCCCTGTTCCTAAAGGCTCTTTTTCTACAACACATTGATAGCTTAAATTTGGGAATTCCTTTTGCAAAAACTCTTCTACCAAATGGTGCAAATAACCCAATGAAAAAATAAAATTATCTACGCCATTTTTTTGTAAATGCGTAATAAGCCAATACAAAAAAGGTTTGCCAGAAATAGGTGCTAAAGGTTTTGGTACTTCTTTAACTACAGCTTGAAGCCTTGTGCCAAAACCACCTGCCAAAATAATTGCTTGCATTGGTTGATTTTTAATTTGAACATTTAATTATAACAATCCTAAATAAAAAAACTAAATATTGGCTAAACAGATAAATGTTGTTTTTTAATTTTTCCAAAAACAACCAGCAAACAAGGCACTATTAAAAGTGGAAATGAAACGCTTCTATATCTAATAATTGCTGTATCAAAACATACAGTATAGCCTATGAACAACAATAAAAAAAAACTGATTGTTAAGCAAGCTAAAATTGTTGGCTCTTTGAGTATAGGTGTGCTACGTTTAAACGCTATTACTATTGCTGCAATAGACAATAATATAAAGCAGTAATTTTCTATAACCAATAGTAACGCTGCTTTTGAATGTATTTGATGTGGCAAAGGACGAAATATTGCAGCATACATAGCAAATGGAAAATATGATAACATACTTTGTGCATTAGCGTTTAATGGTGGTGTTTCAAACTTTGTATTTCCTTGCAACATTAAAAATTGGTTGTGCTTTAATACTGTTGATTGAGAGATGCTATTGCTAATAGAAAACAAGCTTGAAAAAATAAAAAAAACTACTGAGGCTACTATTATCGATACAAAAATTATTTTTGTATATGCTTTATATTTTACTGCTAAAAACCAACCAATAAATGCTGGTAAAATTGCCAATAAATAGTAATTACGCAGTATAAAAACAACAACAAAACATAGCAACAAAACAGCTATTTTTTTAATTGAAATTTTGTATTGAAGTATATTATTGAACAAAAAAATAGCAAGGGCAGTTGCTGAAAAAACGATGCCATCTTTATGAATGCCACTACACCAAAATAAAAAACCTGGTGTTAAAAAAATGGCTGCAATCAATATGCGTTTATCAATATCAAATTTTTGGTTAAATAACCTGTAGCAGGCAACACCACCAACCATAAATGCTGCATTAAAAAACAGCAAATTGGTATAGTAATTTTTTTGAGTTATAACATTCAATATAGCTAATATTTTTACAAAAAAAGTTGCTTTTAAATCGTTCCAAAAAGATTGTGAGCCAGCAAAAAAATTGCCTGTGTGGCTGTAGTGATTTGTAAATAAATCGGCAAAAAAATTTTGGGGATTTGCAAGCAGCCAATCAGTTTCAGGTTTACTTTCTATAAAAAAAAACCAAGTATCTGCACCTTCAATTTGTGATGGTTGTGCAAAGTATATTCCATACAAAATACCCACCAATACTTTAGTAACGTATAGGGCAATAAGTGTTTTAAAACCAATATTACTCTTGATAAAAAAAATTGCTTTTTTTAGCCAAAAACAAATAATCAAAAAATAAAATATGAAAAGCAAGTAAAACAAAAACTACTTAGTATTAATTAATGATTTGTAAAGGTTGATGTAACGATGCTTTACTTTATCCAAATTGAAATATTGATTGTAGAGCAGCAACGAGTTTTGCTGAAATGCTTGGTAATTATTAAAAACATTTTGAATGCCCAACTTAATGGATGCTACATTATTTTCTACCAAAACACCATTATTATTTATTAACTCTGGGCAACCACCAACATTGCTAAGTATTAATGGCAAGCCTGCACTCATTGCTTCTATTGCAGATATTGGTAAACCTTCGCTATTTGAAATGAGCAAGAAAGCATCATATTCGTTAAACGCGGCAAATGATTGAATTTCGCCAAGCAGTTTAACATTCGTAATTTTTTTCTCTTGAATATATTGTTTCCAGGTTTCAAAATCTGGACCAGAGCCAGCAACAGATAACTCAGCATTATTAATTTGCTCGAAAGATTTAATCATTAAGTCAATTCTTTTTGGATTGGCAAATCTTGCCAAAGCAATCACTTTCAAAGGCTGATTTTGGTCTGTATCTTTTTGATTAAAAACTGGCAATGTGGCATTTTTCACAACCAATAATTTATTGGCGTTTATACCAATTTTTTCGATGGCAACATTGTAATCATTATCGCTTACGCAAATAATTTTTGTAGAAATTTTTGATAAAAATTTTTCCACAGCGTTTAGTAAAAAACTTAACCTTCCACCATTGTAAACCGAACTCCAACCGTGAGAATAATAGCAAGATTTTACGTTTGAGAAATAAGCTGCAAGCCTGCCGTAGAAACCAGCATTGGCACTGTTGGTAATTACTAAATCAATTTTATTTTGTTTAATAAATTTTATTAATTGAATTAAAAAAACAATTGAAAACGCCTTTTCAATTGACTTATTTAACAATACATTTTTTACAGCTACTTGTTGTGTAAGCCAGTCATTTTGATTGGTGCATAAATAAATATCAAATTCATTGTTGCAAATATCAATTTGCTCTTTAACAAATTTTTGAGCACCACCAACTTGGCTTTTAGTGGTAATGAACAAAAGTTTATTTTTTTGAAAAGATGAATTAATCATTAGAGTTTTGCTTGTTGCGTAATAATGATGAATAAATTTTTTCTAAAATTTGTATAGGAATAACTTTCATTAATGCACGTGAAAAAATTGCTTTAATAAATTGAGGATAATTAATAAATTTTTGTTTCAGCATTTTTTTAAAGAAAAATATTTCCATTTTTAAGTAAGGCAACCCTTTTCTTCGGCTAAGCATATTGTTACCAACCCTTGCATTTACAATTGTTTGAGGCAAATTGGCGAATTGGCAATCGCTTACCAGCATCATAAACCATAAATGATAATCTTCTAATAATCGATAGCTCCAGTAACCACCAGCCTCAATAGCTTTATGCTTGTTAAACATAACAGTCATATGGTTTAGCGGATTTCTGTACTTGGCAAAATGTTTAATATCGTTATGTTTTGTTGGTAAATGTCGAACCTGTTTTAAATCGCCAACTATGTGTTGAAACTCTTCAATATATCCACCAACAATATCAATATTCTTATGCTCTTTTAAAAAATTTATTTGTTGTTCAAATCTTGTATTTACACAAATATCATCGCTATCCATTCTTGCAACCCAACTGTATTTACAAACTTTTAATCCTTCATTCATAGCAACTCCCATCCCAGAGTTTTGTTGTAACTTAACTATCGAAAACAGTTGTGGATATTGGGTTTTAAGCGATTCAATCACTGCATATAATTCATCAGTAAGCATTCCATCCTCTACAATTACTATTTCATTTGGTTGTATAGTTTGATTGATTACACTTTGCAATGCCAATTGCAAGTGCTGTGCATTTTCTTTTATGTAAACAGGAATTAAAACCGAAAATTCAAAATCGTTCATCAGTTTTTTGCTTAGTTATTTTCTAAAATTTGAATGAATTGTTGGGCGTATTTTTTTTGATATTTATCTTCATTATTTAACGAAAAGTTTGGCTCGTGAGAACTATAGCTGTCATTGAATGAATTGGAAATAGCTATTGCAATTTCTTGAATAGAACTGGTGTCATTTATAGGATAAAAAAGATGGTGTGGTACAAATTCTGTATGCCCACCCACAGCAGACAAACAACACTTAACATTTAATACACTTGCCTCTAATGCAGTAATACCAAAAGGTTCAGCAGGATGCAATGAAATAAAACTGTTGCATTCTGCCAATATTTTATACTTGATTTCTGCATCAACATAACCATAAAAATGGTTATGCTCATTTTTATAATTTTCTTGCAAATAATTCAATTGTGACCCACTACCAACAATATCCACAAAAACGTTTTGCTGTGTTTGTTGTCTTATTAAATTAACAGCTTGCAAAATTTTTTCTACGCCTTTTTCCTTTAACACTCTCCCTACAAATGCAATGCTATTAGGCTTTTTAGCAATAGATGATGAATTATTAAATGCTGAAAAGAAATCGTGTGGTAAAATATTATGAATGACTTTATGAATCTTTATGCTATAAAAATTTTCAGAAACAAACTTTGTTAAGTATGATACAGCAACTGTTTTTCTATTGAACTTAGAAAACAGCCAATGAAAAAAAACAACCAATTTATACCTTAAAGAATTAAGGTATTCTCGTTGAGGAAACCCGTGAATAACAAATATTGATTGCCTGAAAAACAAACCCCAAAAACCATAGTGCAAATTGGTAATAGCGTAGTTTTTATTTTTGCTAAAAATGTTGGCTAAAGAGACTTTCAAAGCATTTGAGTAGGAAGTAATACAAGTTACATTGTAGCCCAGCTTTTCCATTCCACTTTTGATGCTTAAACATACTTCTGCAACACCACCAGTATTTGATGGATAAAAAATAAGTATGTTTTTATTGTTAGTCATCTATTTTAAAAAGTAGGCTGAATGTCTTTTTTTGTAGGATTACAAACAGAATTTTTGTTACTATACATTTGTTTATAATCCACTTTTACATTATCGCTTTTGGCTATCAAATCTTTTTTTACAAATGTAATTTCCATTGATGCTGCAAAGTTTTCATCTATCATTTTTGCGTAATTGTTGTTATGTACAAAAACAATGTCAAATGCTTGCTTTAGTTGTGTTACAAGGTTTATAAACTGTTCTTTTCTTTCATCAACATTATGCCATTCTATTGCAAAACAATTTATGTATTTATAATATTTCTCCAACTCATTCAGTACATCATACTCACTTCCCTCAATATCCATTTTTACAAAAACACTATTTTCAGTTAATTCATTTTCGCTCAGAATTTTGATGAATAATTCTGTTGGCGAAATGAATAGGTTGTCGTTTTTATTTGAGAAAAATTTTTGTATAAAAATTGCTTTATTGTTTACAAAAAATTGATTCCATTTCTTACTTAAACCAATGCTGTTAATAATGTATTTTTTGAAGAAAAAGGGAATATGCAATGGTTGCTTGATGCTATAATAACCAAACTTTGCTATGGCTTTTATGAAGTAGGTTTTATAAAATTTGGGGCTAACACTTGCATCTACCAAGTAAGTATGCAAATTGTTTTTGTTGTAGTTATTAAATTCGGTTTCAAATTCCCAATTAATAAATACACCCAAGCCTATCAACACTTTTGACTGATGAATAGTTGATTGTTTAATAAAATATCCACCATCAAAATCGCTTCCAATTCTCACTAAATCCTTAATTGGTTTTGGCGTAAGCAAATTATATAAAGTTGAAGACATAGTTATTTATTTTTTCCTATAAAGACCCAATTACAATACTTAAAAAGATACACCGAATACAATGCAATCATTAAAAAATAAATCATTACATCAATACTAAAAATTACTGGAATGGTTTTAAATAAAATATACTTAGATGCAGCAATAGCAAGACTTACACCAAGCGATACAAGAGTGATAACTCCTACAATGCCCAGCATTTTACTTTTGTTAATGAAAGCAAAAATGGTGTTACTTTTTGTGTAAATCATCAACAATAAAAAGCCAACAATAAAGTAGCAACTTCGTATAAGTTCTAATCCAAAACCATTGCCATTATTAGCACTCTGGTTGTAAATAACAGTTATTGCTTCATAAACAATTAATGGAAATAATTTATACATCAATGCCTTGGTGTCAATTAATTTATTACTGTTTTTTTTGTTAGTGAGTTGAAAAATATTTTTATTGGTTAAATAGATGTACAACAAATAAACAAGCTGAATTAAAATATTAAACGCAACAAATACTATCCACAAATTATTTTGTTGTATGAAGCTTTTTGAAGTGATTAAAAGCAACAAAATAATGGTTGGCGACAATGCCTGATATACAACAAAGCTTAAGGACTGTGTTGATTTTAAAATGATACGATACAACACATCGGCATACATTTGAAACGGAATGATGAAAGTGCTTGCCAGCAACCATTTTAAGTAAATGTGATTGAATGAAAGACAATAATAGCTTACTAAACTTAATGCAATGCAAGCAACAAAAACAATGATTGTTTTACGAAAAAACAACCTTGAAACCAAAGAATTGTTTTGTGTAATTTTTTCGGAATAACCTCCATCAATTAAATAAACAAACAACGATAGGAAAATGTATTGATGAAAGAATTGCTTTAACTCGTAAGTAAATTGATATTGGTAAGCAATGGTTATTAAACCCATAAAAACACCAATACACCTTATTAAGAAAAATAATATTACTTTTTTATCTAATAGCTTCAATGGTTGTTTTTTTATAATTCCATAAAACTGCTACAAAATAAAAAATAGCATAAATCAACATATAATAAATCGTTCTATCTATTAGCTCTACAAATGTGCCTCGCCAAAAAAAACCAAACTTTGCAATTAAGTGTGGAAACACAAAACGGTTGAGCATACTGGGTTTTCTATTATCGAAATAAGCACACATAAACCCCAATAAAAGAAACAAAATTATATAACCAACAATGCCTTCTGTGTATGCTTCATAAATAGGATTGCCTCCTGTTCCAAAATGGTGATCTCCCTCTGGGCCAATGGTTAATCGAGTTTCAATCCAGTCCATTCTTATTTTGTAACTTCCTAAATCAAATAATTTTTTATACCCAAAAATATCAGCATTTAAAAAAGAATATAACAGACCAGCACCAACCAAGTGCATATTTTTAAACATACCCATTGGCGTGTAAACCATAAATAAAATGGGAGAACCATAAATGTAAAACGAGATAAATGTGAAATCTCCACCTAACCTATTGCCAATAAAAAAAGGCATTACTATTAAAAGAAATGCAAATAAAATTATGAATAGAATGTACTTTCTTATAAAAGATTTGATGATTGGATAAACAAAAAAGAAAACAGGAAGCAGTGCCTGAAAAACAAAAAAACGAGGGCCAGAAGTAGAGATAATAAATCTTGGCAACACTATCAAACCCAATAAAATCAGTAGTTTTCGAGAAGGAATGCTGCTTGTGTAACCAGCAAATAAAAATGATAGTGCCAATAAATGAGCATATAAAATAATGCTTTCGATTGTTGTTGTTGGTTCTACATCTCCATAGCCAAATTGAATAATACGTATATAAACTATAATTGAAACAACAATTGCTGGAGGAAACAAAAAGTAAGTTAACTTCTTTCCTATTTCCCAAAATGTTGGTTGATATTTACTAAAACTATCGTAGCTAACAACAACTTTTTTTCGAGTAATAAAATAACCGATTAAAAACAAAATAAAGCCCCCAACTAATAACCAGAAATATTCTGTAGGGTCTTGTTGAAAGTCTAAAACTTCATTGATGCTTGAAAATAACAGCACAAAACAGCTTGGTGCAAACTGGAAGAAAATAAATGAAGCAGCACAAATAACAAATAAAGAATTGTACTTCATCTATGCTGATTGTAGCGTTTTAACTTTCTTTTGCTCATCTAAAAAATAAAACATAAAAAAGAGAATACTAAAAAAAATACCTCCAATAAAACTACCTATTGCTGCTGACATCAACCTGCCCATTTTTTTATTTTGCAATGGCGATGCAGGTCTATCAATTATTTGCATTAAAGGTGTTTCTTTCTTTAAGGTAAGTTGTGCTATTTGTAAGTTCTTTAAAAGTTCGGTATATAACACTGTATTTACTTGCATTTGGGATTGCTGAATTTGTGTTGGCGAGCGAAGTTGTTGCTTTAATGGATTAACGTTTAAATCACTCATTTCAGCAATGGTGGTAATGCCTCCATATAGTTTTTCTCTCACAGAATCTGCCTGATGCTGAATGATAGCAAGGCTTGAACGTGTTTTTCCAGTTTTATATTCTAAGTAGTTTTCTACAACATTCTGAACAAGATTTTCGGTAAAAATTTTGGCAAAATCTTCATTATTATCAGCATAAGAAACAAAATACATATCTGCCTTTCTATCAACTTTATCAATTACCAATTTGTTTTTTTGAATATCAGCAATTACTAAATTCAAGATACTATCCTGAAGTCGTTTATCTTCTATATTAAAGAAATTTGTTTGTCTTAAATCTACAAATCCAGTTCTTCCATTGTATTTTTTTAATTGATGATTTTTAATAAAAGCCTCTATCAATTTTATATCACTTTTAGCATCCATTTTTGAGTAGAGCGTCTTTTTTACCATCAATTGGCTACGCATTAATGCCAATAAATTTTCTCCAGAATATGCACCTTCGCTTCCCATATTTAAGTCAATTCCAAATTGTGTTGCTAAGCTTGCATAACCACCAAGTTTTCCTCCTTTATCATTATCTGTAAAAAATGTTTCTGTTGCTGTATAGACTGCATCTTGAAAATAAACATAAACTGCAGATGATAAACCAATAAGCACACTTAATAATATAACTGTCCATTTTTTAGCAAGTAGTTTATTAAATGCTTTTTTTGCACTAATAATTTGTGTTGTAATTGATGAATTATTTTCCATTAATATTTTTGTAAATTCTACTTTTTTGTAACATTTATAATTGCAATTATAATACCTGCCAAACTACCTATTGCACTTGCAATACCTATTGTTTCGGCAGTAGTTAGTTTTTTGCCAATGTTAACATTCACCCTTGGTACAAACACTTCACTACCTTCATCTACCTTAGGGTATGTTTTAAAAAACAAGAATTTTTTTGTTTTGGCAGCAACACCATTTGCATTTAAAACTATTACACGCCTTTTTGCTGCATTGTCAGTAAAGCCTCCTGCACGTTCAATATAGTATTTCAAATTTTGGTATGGCACGTACACAACTTCTGTAGGAAACAACACTTCGCCATTCACCTTTATTTCTCTTTTTTGTTTAGGAACATTTACAATATCATCTTCTTGCAAATAAATATTTTCAAGGCTATTTGTATCTGCCAAAAGTTTATCTACATTCAGTCCAATTTTAAATGTTGGATTAGCATATTCGCTTGTTACACTTGAGCTGCTATCTTTAATCTGGGATTTTAATTTCTTAAAATAAATATCTGCAGTATCTTTTAAAATATTGGCTTTATTTGTTCTTGTAATATAAACACCTTTTGGAAAAGCTGAATTAGTTAATCCTCCAGCACGATTGATTAAACTACTCACTTTCTCATTTCTGTTTGCAATGATGTAACTACCAGGGTATAAAACTTCACCTTCAATTTTTACTTTTGCCTGACTTTTATAACCAGGCTTTACACGAATGGTAACAATATCCCAAGGTTTCAGTTTTACATCAATACCTTTTAAATCCAAATCTTTTTGGCTGTTTATGTTTATTACATTTGATAGTTCATTCGACTTTGAATCATATTTATCCAAATCAATCCTACTGGCAATTTCTATTCTTTCAATTGTTGATGCATCTGTGTAACCACCTGCTGCAAAAATCAAATCTTTCAATGTTTGATTTTCATAATATGGGTAAACATTAGGCTTTTTTACTTCACCCTGAATGGTTACAGTGTATTCTTGTTTATAGTCTTTACTTAAACCAATTTCGACCTCATCATTCTTCTTTAAGTCAATATCCTTTTGCTTACCATTCATTATATCCAAAGGATTAAATGATAACATTTCCTTGCTATAATCGTCATTTGTTCTTTTAATAATACCACGTTGAGTAAAGGCTTCTGGCGTTAAGCCATCAGCGTTTTGTATAAGCTTGTTTAATGTTAATCCTTGTGATAATTCATACAAACCTGGACGATATACTGCACCTGTTAAAGTTATTTTATTTGCAAACCTATCCAGCACTTTTCCAACCTCAATAATATCACCATTCGTTGGTATGTAACTATTGTAATCTGCCTTGTAAACATCTTTAATTTTTTTCTCTTTATCGGTAGTTTGAATAATGTGTACAGAAGCACTATAAGCATTGGGTGCAAAGCCACCTGCATACTCAAATATTTTAGCTATAGGTTCATTGTCTATTCCTTCAAATACAGCAGGCTTATTAATTTCGCCACTTAAAGTCATCAATCTTTTTGCACTTGGAATACGAATTACATCCCTGTCATTAAGCCTTACATCACTGCTTTGGTCAGCGTTTAGCAAGAATTTATACGCATCAAACTTTTTTACAACTTTATTATTTCTTATCAATTCAATATTACGCAAAGAGCCAGTTTCATTTGGCCCACCACAAGCATACAAAGCATTAAACAAACTTGCTAAAGATGATAATGTATAAGTACCAACTTTTCTTGCATCACCAATAACTGTAATTTTTATACTGCGAATTTTACCAATACTTACTTGCAAATTAGACTTACCATTATTGATGCTCGCATAACCGCTTTTAGTCATTCTTTCTTTGATTCGTTTGGTTGCTGTTTCTACACTTGCACCATTAACATCAATCAATCCTACGTTTGGAATAGCAACTTTTCCTTCTGGGCTTACAGTAAGTTTATGGTTTACTTCTTGATAGCCATATACATCAACAATTAATTCATCATCTGCACCAATAACATAGTTTGAGGGAGTTGGAATTCTAAGGTTGGGTTCAAAAGTAATGTTGTCATTATTAAACAAATCACCACCAAAAATGTAGGTAGAAAAAGTTTTTTCTTTTAGCTTTTTTAGGTCTTTGTCAAAGCCAGTGGTGTCTGTGCTTCTGCCACCTTCAAGTTTATCTTTTTTGGCTTTATCATCAATTTTCTTTTTTAAATCTGGTGTAATGGAACTTGCATCAAGCCTTGCCAACCTTGCCCTTAACTTTACAATTTCTGTAGTAGGAAAACCACGTTGAATAGCCAGTTGCTCTGCCTGACTTTCGCTTAAACCACTTTGTTGAAGTTGTGCTTTGTATTGCAAAATTTCTTCATCGGTAAGCATATCTACTTTTATAGTTGATATATCTTTTCCCTTTAATAAATCTTGGGAATAAGAATTTATTGTTAATAACGAAAACATAACAAGAATAAAAATCTTGCTTTTAAAAAAACGAATCATAAGCTTTGAAACTATTTTATTAACCACAGGTTTATACAACACAATGTGGGTTAAAGAAAAATTAGAGTAGAATTAAAATAATATGCTTTTTATTTGAATTGGAGGAAAGCAAATTTAGGGATTCGACTCATTTAAACAAGAAATCCATTGGTTGTTTAAAATTTGGCTATTGTATTTTTCCCTTACACAAGTAAAGGCATTGCTTCTTTTTTGCTTAATTATTTCTTTGTTTTCGACAATTGATTTAAGTGTTTTGTAAAAATCTTCCTGCATTTTTTCAATTTGTTTCAACTCTTTTATTTGTTGCAAATAATTGGCTGCATTAAAATCAATGGAATTGTAAGACGAATTATTAACAATCCAACCTGCATTATTTTCTAAAACCAAATTTCCCAAATCTGACCAAGAGGGACAAATGGCAAGAATGGCAAGACCACCAGCCATCATTCCATAAGTTTTACTTGGCAAGCAAACAGTAGCACCACCAGGCAATAAAGTAACCAAACCAATGTGGTAATTTTTTATATCCTCACGCCAAACACTACTATTAACTGCTGGAATAATTTTTATAGGATAATCTTTTAGCGAATCTTGTAGAAATTGTGCCTGAGCTCCACTTAAATAAAAATTAAATTCAAATTCATTTTTTAAATCTGATTCAAATAAAAATTTGATACATTTTATAATTGAATTTGCATCGTGCAAATGCCCCAATTGACCACCATAATGAATAATAATTTTTCCATCAACACTTAATTCAGGAAAAGTATTATCGTAAAGAGATAAGTCTGTTGAAATATGAATTACATCGCTACTGTTGGGTTTCAGCCATCTTGTTTCTGCGTGAGATTTTAAAAATTCTCCCAAATAAACTGTACCATTACAATATTTAAAATTTGCTTTTGTAATTTTTCCAATTGCTTTTGCAAGCAACCCATTTTGTTTTATAGCACCAGCAATTTCAATGGCATCTGGGTACAAATCATATAGTAAATGAACGACTTTTATCTTTCTCCAACTAACAAAAAACTTAGTTAAAACAGGAGCAAAAAATGTATTACTCGTTACAATAAAAATGCTATTTTTAGGGCTTGTTATTGCTTTACAAACCAACATCAAAGGGTAAAAAACATACATCTGAATTCGCAGGTATATTTTTTTGAATCCTTTATTCTTTGCAGCAAATCGGTAATCCTGTTCCTTAACTAAAAATATAGGCTCAACCTCTGTTCCATTAGCAGCAAGGGTTTTGCCTAAAAAGAAAAAGTAATCCATACCAACATTACTGGCAATAAATACTTTTAGTTTTTTCTGTTCTGCCATGCTTCATATATTTCTTCAAAAGTTGTTTGTAAAGATTTTGTGATGTCCCAATTTGGATAATGGGATTTCATTTTTCTTAAATCACTGTAGTAACAAATATGGTCGCCAATTCTGTTGGTTTCATCATATTTATATTTCATTGGCTTACCACTTATTTTAGAAATAATATCGAATGCTTCTAAAATAGAACAAGTATTATCCTTTCCGCCTCCAAGATTATACACTTCTGCAACACGAGGTGCTGCAATAAATTCTTCTATAAAACGAGCCACATCATAAGAATGAATATTATCTCTTACCTGTTTGCCTTTGTAGCCAAAAACGGTGTATTCTTTTTCTTCCAGATTACATTTTACCAGATAACTTAAAAAACCGTGTAACTCAACACCACTGTGGTTTGGGCCAGTTAAACAACCTCCACGCAACACACAACTTGGCATATTAAAATATCGCCCATACTCCTGTACAGAAATATCAGCAGAAACCTTAGAAGCACCAAATAAACTATGCTTGCATTGGTCTATTCTAAAACTTTCTGGAATACCATTTTCATAATTTTTATCTGCATAATCCCACCTTGTTACAAGCTCGTTCATTTCAATTTCGTTAGGTGCATCGCCATAAACTTTATTGGTACTCATATGCACAAATGGAACAGTTGTATTGTATCTTCTTGTAGCTTCAAGCATATTGAAAGTGCCAACTGCATTGGTATCAAAATCTTCAAAAGGAATAGCTGCAGCCTTGTCGTGGCTTGGTTGTGCAGCTGTATGCACAATAGCATCGGGTTTTACAGTTGCAATTAAATCTATCACACCATTTCTATCTCTAATGTCAACTTCGTGATGCACAAAATTTTCAATAGCGTTTTGCAACCTGTTTTGATTCCATCGTGTATCGCCACTTGCACCAAAAAATACTGCACGTTGGTTGTTGTCAACACCGTGAATTTGCCATCCTAAATTTCCAAAGTGAATGCAAACTTCAGAGCCTATTAAGCCTGAAGAGCCAGTAACTAAAAGTTTTTTCATTTGATTGTTTATGTTTGAGAGTTATGTTAAAATATAATAGCAATGATTGCAATGGTAAGTGCAAGCAAAGCCAGCAATAATGCTGTATTATTTTGGGTTGTGTTTGCTGGAATTTCTTTTACAATAGTTGTATTACCTGCAATTTCTACTGCAACAGCAACAGCAGTTTCTTCTGTATGAGAAATTGAAATATTCATACCTGCAAATTCTGGCTTGCCACTTGAGTTATGAGTTATTGTAAGCTGATTATACTTCGTGTTTTTATAAGTATTATTTGCTTTTACAATAGCTTCTTTTGCTGCAAACAACCCAGCAAAACTTGCATAAACACTGGGCTGTAGAATGCAATAGGAGATTTCTTTTTCGCTAAAATTATCTGTGTAAAAACCTTCGTTTCTAAAGTCGTTTGTTTTAGGTAAGGAAGAAATTTGTTCTATGTCAATACCAATGCCCCTAACCCCTGAAGGGGAATAAGAATTGTTAATTGGTTGATTAGTTGATTGGTTAGTTGGGGTAATGATTATCGAATTGTCGAATTGTTGAATTGTCGAATTTCCATTTAATTTACTTTCAAGTTCTCCATAAGTTTCAATGCTTGAATAGTCATTTACAACAAACCCAGCATCAGCAAGTTTGCCATACATTCTATGCACAAAAATGCTGCTCTTTAATGCCTGACGATTGATTAAAGTGTTTGCTGTTATTGAGTTTGCATCAACTTGCAAAAATTGTGATATAATTTCTTTTGGTTGCATTTTGTTTTTGTTTTGCCACAAAGGCATCATTAATTAAGGGAAGTATATGCAAGATTTGTTTAGTTTTTATAAAACTTGCTTAAGTAAGCATTTAGCGAATTTCCATTCCCCATTTTTCTTGTCATAAAGCTTTATTTCATAACCTCCCCCATCAAAAGGGCAATGTACAAAATCAATAAAAATTGCTTTACTATAGTCTATTGAAAAAATTGGTAAACTAATAAAGTGAATACACTTTGAATATGCAGGTTTTTTTAAAGATTTATCTTGATTGTTTAAACTAAAATTCCAATTAAATATTTTTGAGTTAATTAATTGAGTTTTAAAAAATTTAAAGTTTTCAACTTTCTTATTTTCTTCAAAAAACAATTTCATATCTGAATACAAATTCTTTTTATTATTAAAATTTTTGCTTGTCGAATCAAAATAAAAGTCAAATGCTTTAAAACTTAAAACCTTGGTACAGAAACTATCGTACTTCAGTTTGCTTCCATCTAAGTTCAAAGTATCTGATTTTGTTTTCCATTCCATAAAATTATCTATAATACTATCAGGTACAATGCTACTATATGTTTGAGCATTTGCATTTGTAATAGCCAGAATAAAAAAAGTCAGTATAAATTTTTTCATTAGCTTTTGTGTTTCTCTATGTCTCTGGGGTAAAATTTTAACTACTCTTCAACGCCTTTTTAGCATTCAAATTACTCACAACTTTATTTCCTGTTTTTGCTTCCAATGCTTTACGTGCAACATCAGCAACGCTTCCACCTTGCTGTGCTACCAGTTTACTTTCATCAAAATTTTTAGGTTTGTTGCCTGAGAAATATCTTTTGTAGAAGCCTCTGCCAACATATTTAAAATAAGTTCTGTGTTGGTCATATTATCTCTCAAGTTTTCCTTTTGTAAGCCTTTAAACTTTTTATAGTCTTTGGTAGTTTTTCCTGCCCAAGCCTTAGTAATGATATCTGTTAATGTTGCAAATTGCATTCCTTCCTTAACGCCTTTGCTTTTCCATTCATCTGTAAGTTCCTTTCTAATTTCAATACTTTTTAACCGTTGGTTTATCCAGTTTTCACTATAACCCAATTGCAAGTATTGCTGCAAAGCCCTGTCAATAGTAAGTTCTGGGTCTTGCATTTCATTTATTCTATCATTAGCCACTTGTGCCAACCACAATTTAAAAGGCTCGGCTTTAGGCGATGGAATGGATTGTATTAAACGAAAAAGTTGTTCTGTATCTGCAACATCGGTTAAACGTTGTTTACCATCTTCAGCTTGCATTTTCAATTGTCCGATTTTTTCGGACAGTTGACTTCCTTCCTTTACCAGCTTAGCTTTTAAGTCAGCCCAATATTTTCTTGGTCTATCACTTTCAGTTAAAACTTCAATCACATCAATAATTGAAATGTATAACTTCTCTTGGTCATCATCCCAAGACGTTCTTACTTTTTTGCTTTCAAATATTTGTAGTTCGTTAATTTTTGTCATACAATTTTGTGGTAAATCTAATTACCAAGTGCCTGTTAACAACTACTCGTTTTGCACATTTCTTCAATTGTTATAACCCATTCCAACAAGTTTGGCAAATATGTTCTCTTTTGCCTTGTGGTGTTACAACAGGTAGTAAACCAACCTGTCCTAAATCTTCTTGCAAGGTTTTAAAACATTTATAACATTTTATA
>JANYEP010000135.1 GCA_025363075.1 Chitinophagaceae bacterium
GTTGTTTTGAAGATGAAAATGTATTGCGTGATGAAGGTGCTATAAACCCAATGGGTGATAAAGATATTATTGATACCGAACTACAATTAAAAGATTTAGATGGTGTAGAACGCAAGCTATCAAAGTGTGAAAAGTTGGGCAAAACTGATCCTAAAATGAAGTTGGAAGCGGAAATTTTACAACTTTGTAAAACACATTTAGATAATGGAAAAAATTTACGAAGCCTTGATTTAACCAAAGAAGAAAAACTCGCAATTGCAGACCTGATGTGCCTTACAGACAAACGAGTATTATATGTGGCTAACGTAGATGAAGCAAGTATGCACACTGGAAATAAGTTTAGCGATGCTTTAAAAGCTGGAGTTAAAGATGAAGGAGCAGAGGTTATTATTATGTGCAATAATGCCGAAGCTCAAATTGCCGAAATGGAAAATCCTGAAGATAGACAAATGTTTATGGAAGAATATGGGATGAAAGAACCTGCATTGAATCGTTTAATTCAAAGTGCATATAAGTTATTAAACCTTGAAACTTATTTTACTGCTGGTGTGCAGGAAGTGAGAGCTTGGACAATTCATAATGGTTGGAAAGCACCACAAGCGGCTGGTGTTATTCATACAGATTTTGAAAAGGGATTTATTAAAGCAGAAGTTATTTCTTACACCGATTTTGTGCAATATAAAAGTGAAGCTGCTTGCCGTGAAGTTGGTAAATTACGCATTGAAGGAAAAGAATACATTGTGAAAGATGGTGATGTAATGCACTTTAGGTTTAATGTGTAGTTAGTGAAATAATTCTTTGCGACTTTGCTCTTTAGTAGCTTAGCGTGAAACAAAAGTTTTGTATGAAAATATTTAGCTCAGTAATTTTAGGTTTTACATTGTTCACATCTTGCAATGGCTGCAACAGCAATGCATCTGTTGATAGTGCTAATATTGCAACAACACAAACAAACGAAACTGCAAAACCTCAATTTCAAGTTGTTGCTCAATATCCCCACAACAACACTTCTTTTACAGAAGGATTGGAATTTAGTGATAGCACTTTAATAGAAAGTACAGGTTTATATGGTACAAGTAAATTATGTAGAATAAACATCAAAACTGGAAAGGAAATTGCAAAAATTGATTTAGATAAAAAGTATTTTGGTGAAGGCATTACACAATTGAATGGTAAAATTTACCAGCTAACTTACAAAGAGGAAAAGTGTTTTGTGTATGATGCTAAAACATTTAAAAAACTAAATGAATTAAGCTACAAAGGCGAAGGTTGGGGAATGACAAATGATGGCAAACAAATTATAATGAGCAATGGTAGCAATAATTTGTACTACAGAAATGCCAACACTTTCGCAGAGGAAAACGTAATCGCTATTTTTGATGAATCGGGAAAGCCACTTGATGAAATTAATGAGCTTGAGCTGATTGATGGTTTTGTGTATGCTAATATTTGGCAAACAAATTACATTGTTAAAATTGATGTAAAGCAAAGGAAAGTAGTGCAAAGATTTGATTTTTCAAGCCTCGTTAATCAGTATTTATCCAGCGTGCCTAATATTGATGTAATGAATGGAATTGCCTATAATTCAAAAACAAAAAACATCTATATCACAGGAAAAAATTGGCCTATTTTATTTGAGGTAAAATTTTAATCAATAATTATTCATTCACAACCAACAATTAAAGAAATGCCTTCATTATTTGAACCACAAGTTTTACAAGAAATTACTACTCGCATTAATAAATTGCAGCCAACTACACAAAGAAAATGGGGTAGAATGAATGTTAGTCAAATGCTTTGTCATTGTAACGAAGCTTTGGGTACTGCAACAGGCGACACTACTACAAAAACTCCTTTCTTTATTAAGCTTATCGCTCCTATGATTAAGAAGACAGTAATGGAACAAAAGCCTTACAAAGAGGGACTTCCAACTGCTAAAGAGTTTGTGATTAAAGATGATAAAAACTTTGATGAAGAGCGACAAAAATTGCTCGAAAGAATCAACAAATTTATTTCAAACGGTAGTCACAAGTAGATGGATTAAAACATCCTGCATTTGGCAAATTAACTGCCTACGAATGGGGCTTTAGCCAATGGAAACATTTCGACCATCACCTCAAACAATTTGGCGTTTAATATATTGTATTGATGATTTTAAAATAACCCATAACTTCATCACCAAATTTTTATTTCTTATATAATAAAACTCGCTGTATGCAAAATTTTTCTAAGTCTGTAGTAGCTGTCATAATGGGTGGTGGTGCTGGCTCTCGATTATATCCATTAACTGCAAGTCGCAGCAAGCCAGCAGTTCCTATTGCAGGTAAATATAGATTAGTTGATATCCCTATTAGCAACTGTATGAACAGTACTATTAACAGGATGTTTGTACTTACGCAATTTAATTCTGCTTCACTTAACAAGCACATTAAAAATACCTATCATTTCAGTGCTTTCAGTACTGGCTTTGTAGATATTTTAGCAGCAGAGCAAACACCAGATAATCCAGGCTGGTTTCAAGGTACAGCAGATGCTGTAAGGCAATCACTGCGTCATATTTCTACATTAGATTATGAGTATATTTTGATATTAAGTGGCGACCAATTATATCAAATGGATTTTGCGAAAATGTTGCAAGTGCATATTGACACAGGGACTGATATTTCGATAGCAACTATACCTGTAAACGAAAGTGATGCACCTGAATTTGGTATAATGAAAACCAATGAAGAAAACATCATTACTTCATTTATTGAAAAACCGTCAAAAGATATTTTGAATGAATGGGCCAGTGATACTGGGGCTGAAATGATAAGACTTGGAAAACCTTATTTGGCGTCAATGGGTATTTATGTTTTCAACAAAAAAGTGCTAAACGAATTGCTAAAAGATAAACATCCCGAAGCAACGGATTTTGGTAAAGAAATTATTCCAAATTCTATCGTTGAATACAAAGTAAGTAGTTATCAATACAATGGTTATTGGACAGATATTGGAAATATTCATTCTTTTTTTGAAGCAAATCTTGAGCTTACTGCTGATATTCCTTTGTTTAATTTATTTGATAATAATAAAACCATTTACACACGTGCAAGAATGTTGCCTCCTGCAAAAATCAGTGGCACAACTTTAGAAAAAACAGTAATAGCCGAAGGTTCAATTATTCACGCAAGTAGGCTTGAACACTGCGTTGTAGGTATTCGTTCACGCATTGGGCATGGCACAACAATCAATAGCAGTTATATAATGGGTAACGATTATTATGAGACGCTTGACCATATGGCTGAGCATCGTAAAAACAATACGCCATTAATGGGTATTGGAGAAAGGTGCTACATTAAAGATGCTATTATAGATAAAAATTGCCATATAGGTAATGATGTAAGAATTAATGGTGGCAAGCATTTGGAGAACACAGACACAGAATTGTATTCTATAAAAGAGGGCATTGTGGTTATTAAAAAAGGAGCTGTTTTACACAATGGATTTGTAATATAATTTCATTGAAGTATCAATAAAAAAATAACCCACAATATTATTGTGGGTTATTTTTTATCAATCCTAATTATTCTAAGGCATTATTATCAAAGGCTTGCTACCAGCGATTTCTACAAGTTCCAAATCAAAAATTAAGTCTTTGCCTGCAAGTGGATGATTAGCATCTAACTTCACTGTTTCTTCTGCAACTTCAACAATTACAACAGGAAAGTTTTGACCTTCTTGATTACTCATTTGCAATTCCATTCCAACTTCAGGAACCATATCAGCAGGAAACTGATCTCTTGGAAAATCCATAATCATTTCTGCCTGACTTGGGCCATAAGCTTCCATAAAAGGAATATGTATTTGCTTTTTATCGCCAACAACCATACCTGTTACACCAGCATCAAAACCAGGAATTACCATACCACTACCTACCTCAAATTCTAATGGTTCTCTACCATTTGATGAGTCGAAAATTGAGCCATCAGTTAGTGTACCATGGTAATGAATTTTTACAGTGTCACCACTTTTTACTTGTTGCATTATTTTATTTTTAGCTGGCAAAGAAAGGGCAACTTGTATTATGTTAGCAAATAGTTGAGTGGTTTATTTGTTAATTAGTTTATTTGTAAAAATATTTTTAATTCACAATTTATAACTCATCATTCATAATTATTTTATGTTGCCTAATTACCTCAAAGAGCTTTTTAAAAATCAATCTTACAATCCTGATAATTTCTTTTTAATGGCTGGACCTTGTGTGGTAGAAGGAGAGGAGATTGTGATGGAAATTGCTGATAAAGTTTCAGGCATTTGCAAGCGTTTAGAAATTCCATACATCTTTAAAGCATCTTACAGAAAAGCCAATAGAACAAGCTCAACTTCGTTTACTGGTTTGGGCGATGAAATTGGATTAGATATTTTGAAAAAAGTTGCTACGAAATATAATTTGCCAACAGTTACCGATGTGCATAGTGCTGCTGAATGTGCTGTTGCTGCTGAGTTTGTAGATGTTTTGCAAATACCAGCTTTCTTGTGTAGGCAAACAGATTTGCTGGTTGCTGCTGCCGAAACTGGTAAAATTATTAATGTAAAAAAAGGGCAGTTTTTAAGTGGACCTTCAATGAAATTTGCTGCTGATAAAATAAGGAATGCAGGCAACGAAAAAGTAATGCTTTGCGAAAGAGGAACAACTTTTGGCTATCAGGATTTAGTGGTTGATTACAGAAATATTCCTTGGATGCAAGAGCATAATTGTCCTGTGGTAATGGACGTGACACATAGCCTTCAACAACCCAATCAAACAAGTGGCATAACTGGTGGAAACCCACAAATGATAGGCACTATAGCTAAAGCTGCCATTGCAACTGGTGCTGATGGCTTGTTTATAGAAACACATCCAAATCCTTCACAAGCAAAAAGTGATGGAGCCAATATGTTGCAATTAGATTTGCTTGAAAACTTGTTGGAGCAAGTAGTAAAAATTAGAAGAGCAGTAAGTAATGATTAGTTTTTAATGATTAATTATTAACGCTGAATTTCTTTTTTAAAAACAACTTGCTCATATTATTAATCACTAATCTTTAAACATTAATCATTACCATAAATGAATTTACAACTTACCAAACCCCTTGCCTTTATTGACTTAGAAACCACAGGCATAAATGTCAGCACTGACAGAATTGTTGAAATTGCTATCGTTAAAATTTCTCCTGATGGCACAAAAACTGTTAAAAGAAAAATCATTAATCCAACCATTCCAATACCTCAAGGTGCGATTGATGTTCATGGAATTTCAAATGAAATGGTGAAAGATGCACCAACGTTTAAACAAGCTGCCAACGAAATAAAACAGTTTATTGAAGGTTGTGATATTGCTGGCTATAATAGCAATCGTTTTGATATTCCAATGTTGGTAGAAGAGTTTTTGCGTTGCGAATTGAACATTGAAATTGAAAATAGAAAAATGGTTGACGTGCAAAAAGTTTATCATTTAATGGAGCAAAGAACCTTGAGTGCCGCATATAAATTTTATTGCCAAAAAGAATTGGAAGGTGCTCACGGTGCAGAGGTTGATGCAACTGCAACTTATGAAGTTTTGGAAGCTCAGATTGAAAAGTATAGCCAAATAGGAAACACAGTTGAAAGCATTATTAAGTTTACTGGTGAAGAAGTTATTGTAGATTTTTCACGCAGGTTTATTATGGAAAAAGGCGTTGAGGTTTTTAACTTTGGCAAGCATAAAGGCAAACCTGTAACGCAAGTGCTTAAAGAAGAACCACAATATTACGATTGGATGATGAAAGGAGACTTTGCCTTGCATACAAAACAAAAAATTACTGAAATTTTGAATAGAAAGTTGGTGAGTAAATAGGATGATAAATTACAATTCGGGTATAAAAAATAATTTATGAATGAAACAAATTTTTATAAAATTATTGACGAGATTCTCTGGAAATATTGGGATCCGATTGAAGTAAATGAAAATGAAGAAGCAAGAAGTGAATATCAAAATTATACTTGGCAAGTATATAAACTAAAAATTGGCAAAGCCAGCATAGAAGAAATATCAAAACACCTTTATAAAATTGAAGTTGATGATATTGGGCTATTGGGGAATTTAAAACATTGCGAAGAGGTTGCAAGAAAAATAATTGAAATATAAAATGCCCAAACCACTAATAATAATTACAGGAAAAGATGGACAGCTTGGATTTGAGTTGCAGCAATTGCAACAACAATTTTCAAGCGAGTTTGATTTTTTATTTACCAATAGAAACGATTTGGATTTGATGGATGCTGCGTCAATAGAGGCTTTCATTCGTCAGCACCAACCAAAATATTTCATTAATTGTGCTGCTTATACAGCAGTTGATAAAGCTGAAACAGAGAATGATATTGCCTTTGCTATTAATGAAAACGCACCAGTAATAATAGCTAAAGTTTGCAATGAAATCAATTGCCAATTCATTCACATTAGTACAGATTATGTTTTTGATGGAGAAAAAAAATCTCCTTATTTGCCTACTGATGCCATCAATCCTTTAAATGTTTATGGAGCTTCAAAAGCAGCAGGAGAAAGGCTTGTAGTAGAAAATAATGATAAAGCAATTATCATTAGAACATCTTGGGTTTACTCATCTCACGGCAAAAATTTTGTTAAAACAATGTTGAAATTGATGAATGAAAGAGATGAAATAAATGTTGTTGATGATCAGATTGGCTGCCCAACTTATGCAGCAGATTTAGCAAGTGCTATTATACAAATGATTGTGAAACTCAATAATGATAGCCTTCTCAATCATTCTAATATTTATCATTATTCCAACACAGGCAATATTTCGTGGTTTCAATTTGCACAAGCCATACAAGCAATTGCGAAATTAAATTGTGTTGTAAAGCCAATTGCAAGTGCCTCATATCTCACGCCAGCAAAGCGTTCCAGCTATTCTGTGATGGATACGAGTGACATTGTAAAAGATTTTGGAGTGGAAATAAAAGAATGGAGAAATAGTTTGGAGTTAATGATTCAAAATTTATAAGTATTTTTAATTCATCATTCATAATTTCTAATAATGCCCCACGAAGCCATTTCAGTTTTCGATATGTTTAAAATTGGTGTTGGTCCAAGCAGCTCACATACACTTGGTCCTTGGCGTGCTGCAATGCGTTGTGTGGAAACTATCAGGCAAAAAACACAACCAAACAATGTAAAGCAAATTGATGTTTTACTATATGGTTCACTTGCAAAAACTGGCAAAGGTCACGGTACTGATATTGCAGTTTTATTGGGCTTATGCAACGAAGATCCTGTTACCATTGACGTTAATAGCATTGATACCAAAATAAAATCCATTACAGACACCCATCAACTCAACCTTGGTGGTGAAAATATGATTGAATTCAATCCTGCAACCAATGTACAATTTTTGTTTACCGAAACATTACCTTTTCATCCAAATGGTTTAAGCTTTCTTGTAGAACTCAATGATGGCAATAGTTTCAGCGAAACATATTATTCCATTGGTGGTGGTTTTGTTGTAAAAGAAAATGAAGAAAGCAATAGCAAATCAAATATTGATTTACCTTTTCCTATTAATACTGCTGATGATTTATTGCATTGGTGTATGAAAACAGGATTGGCAATAAACGAAGTTGTTTTGGAAAATGAAACTGCTTGGAGAAGTGAAGCAGAAACAAAAAAAGGTATTCTAAAAATTTGGCAGGCAATGCAAGAATGTATCTATCGTGGCTGCCATACAAAAGGGATATTGCCAGGTGGATTGAATGTGAATAGAAGAGCGTTTTCATTAAACACAAAACTGTTGCAAGACAAACAGTATAAGGATTACAGCACTTGGCTTGCAAGCATTGCACAAGGTGGAAATCATTTTCAATATATACTCGATTGGGTGAGTTGTTTTGCATTGGCAGTAAACGAAGAGAATGCAAGTTTTGGCAGGGTTGTAACTGCCCCAACTAATGGTGCAGCTGGTGTTATTCCTGCTGTATTAATGTACTACATAGCTTTTTGCAATGGTAATGATGAAAGTAAAATTATCAAGTTTTTATTGACTGCTTCAGAGATTGGAAGTATCTTTAAAAAAGGTGCAACCATTAGTGCTGCAATGGGTGGTTGTCAGGCAGAAATTGGTGTAAGCAGTGCAATGGCTGCTGCTGCATTAACTGAATGTATGGGTGGTACTCAAAAACAAGCTTGTATGGCTGCTGAAATTGCAATGGAACACCATCTTGGCTTGACTTGTGACCCAATTGCAGGGCTTGTTCAAGTGCCTTGCATAGAACGAAATACTATGGGTGCAATTAAAGCAATTACAGCTTCTCAATTGGCATTGCAATCTATGCCAGATTTTGCTAAAGTGAGCCTCGATAAAGTGATAGAAACAATGTGGAATACCGCACAAGATATGAACAGCAAATACAAGGAAACTGCTGATGGTGGTTTAGCTTTAAGTGTTGGCTTGGCAGAGTGTTAGATATTATTAATTTTCCACCAAATCCAACTCCACTTTCAAATTACTGATAATAAATTCCTGGCGTTGTGGTGTGTTTTTACCCATATAATATTCAAGCAATTGTTGTATGTGTTGTCCTTCTTCCAGCAGAACAGGTTGCAAACGCATATCAGCAGCAATAAACCTTTCAAACTCTTCGGGGCTAATTTCACCCAAACCTTTAAAGCGTGTTATTTCTGGTTTATTACCAAGTTTTTTAACTGCTGCTTGCTTTTCAGTTTCGTCGTAGCAATAAATAGTTTCTTGCTTGTTACGAACCCTAAACAATGGTGTTTCTAAAATAAAAACGTGATTTTGTTTTACAAGGTCAGGGAAGAATTGCAAAAAGAAAGTCATCAGCAATAAACGAATGTGCATACCATCAACATCAGCATCGGTAGCTACTACAATGTTTTTAAAACGAAGTGCATCCAATCCATTTTCAATGTTAAGGGCGTGTTGCAACAAGTTGAATTCCTCATTTTCATACACCACTTTTTTTGTCATTCCATAACTGTTCAAAGGCTTACCACGCAAGCTAAACACGGCTTGTGTATTTACATTGCGAGCCTTGGTAATAGAGCCACTTGCACTATCTCCTTCTGTAATAAAAATGGTACTATTTTGTTGATTGGCTAAAAACTCTTCTCTGTTTTTTGTTGGTGGTTCGTCGTTTAAATGCACCCTGCAATCACGCAATTTTTTGTTGTGGAGATTGGCTTTTTTTGCACGTTCGTTTGCCAGTTTTCTAATACCACTTAGCTCCTTTCTTTCTTTTTCACTTTGTTCAATTCTTCGTTTTAAAGCATCTGCAACTTGGGTGTTTCTGTGTAAATAATTATTGAATTCTTTAGATAAAAAATCTTCAATAAATTTTTTCATCGAAGGACCGTTTTCATACACCACGCTACTGCCCAATTTTGTTTTTGTCTGGCTTTCAAATACTGGCTCCTGAACCCTTACAGACACAGCAGCAACAATACTTTGGCGTATATCTGCCACATCATAATCTTTCTTGTAAAAATCACGAATCACCTTTACATAGCCTTCTCTAAATGCCTGATGATGCGTGCCACCTTGTGTGGTGTATTGACCATTAACAAATGAAAAAATATCTTCGCCGTAATCGTTGTTATGACTTACTGCAATTTCAATATCTTCACCCTTTAAATGAATAATGGGATAGCGAAGTTCATCAGCATTTGTTTTGCGAGTAAGCAAATCGAGCAACCCATTTTTACTTACATATCTTTTGCTATTAAAATTAATAACAAGCCCAGCATTGAGGTAACAATAATTCCAGAACTGATTGTCTAAATATTCGTGTAAAAATTTATAATTATGAAATATTTTTTCATCAGGAATAAATGTTACTAATGTTCCATTCTCTTCTGTAGTAGCAGTTTCTTTATGTTCATTTGTTAAAACACCACGTTCAAATTCTGCAACTTTTGCCCTGCCTTCCCTAAAACTTTCTACTTTAAAATAACTACTCAAAGCGTTTACAGCCTTAGTTCCCACGCCATTTAACCCCACACTTTTTTGAAAGGCTTTGCTATCATATTTTGCACCAGTATTTATTTTACTTACCACATCTACCACTTTGCCCAAAGGAATACCACGACCATAATCTCTGATGGTTACAGTTTTTTGCGATAGGGTTAAATCAACGTGCTTGCCAAAGCCCATTGTGTGTTCATCAATGCAGTTATCAATTACCTCTTTTATCAATACATAAATACCATCATCTGGTGCAGCACCATCGCCAAGTTTACCAATATACATACCAGGTCGCAGGCGTATATGCTCTTTCCAATCGAGGCTTTTAATATCATCTTCGTTATAGTTTGAAACTGCCATTCTTATTTGCGATTTATTGATTTTTGATGTACGATTTAATCTTTGGATATTGGTCTTTAGTATTTGGCGTAAATTAATAATTAACCACTAACAATTAACCATTAATCAATCGGTTCCCACAGCTCAATTTTATTTCCTTCAATATCCATTATATGAACAAATTTCCCATAGTCACTTGCTTCTATTTTATCACAAATAGTAACACCTTCTTTCTTTAATTCTTCAACAAGAGCCTCTAAGTTTTCAACTCTATAATTAATCATAAAGTCTTTTGTAGAAGGCTCAAAATATTTTGTTTTATCAGAGAAAAGGCTCCATTGTGTCGAACCTTTTTTAGCTGAGTTTTCCTCTTGATACCATTTAAAATTAGCTCCATATTTACCAGCATTTAAACCCAAATGCTTGTTGTACCAATCATTCATTTTTTCGGTGTCTTTACATTTAAAAAAAATGCCACCAATGCCTGTAACTTTTTTCATTTTAGTAGAAGTTTTGTTGTTAATAATTGTTTTTAAACTAAACCCAAAGCAAATAGAAATTGCAATTATAGAAACAAGTTGTAAAGATTTTTTCATTGCAAAAAAATTATTACTGCAAAGTAATTGTTATGAGATAGAAAATATAGATTGTGGAAAAGTGATATTGTTTCGTAACTGTAGCAAATACTTATTTTTACTCAATGAAATTTCTAACATTTTGCTGTTGCTTTTTTACTTTTTATTTTAGTAATGCACAGCTCACAAAATATGTAAATCCATTTATTGGCACAGGTGGCACTGGTCATACTTTTCCTGGAGCAACCACACCTTTTGCAATGGTGCAACTTAGTCCTGATACAAGAATTGATGGAAGTTGGGAAGGTTGTAGTGGTTACACATACAACGACTCAGTCATTTATGGATTTTCTCATACACACCTCAGTGGCACTGGGTGTAGCGATTATGGAGATATTGCCTTTATGCCATATTTTTCTAAAACTGAAGATTTTGATTATGTAAAAAATAATTTGCTGCAAGCAAAATTTTCTCATAAAAATGAAAAGGCAAGTGCAGGTTATTATAGTGTTGTCTTAGATGATATTCCTGTAAAAGTTGAATTAACAGCCACTACAAGAACAG
>JANYEP010000182.1 GCA_025363075.1 Chitinophagaceae bacterium
ATTGGCTATCAAATTCAATGGAGACCTAAAGAATATCTATCACTTTTATCAAGTTCATATATTGGTTGGGACACGCCAAACGAGCCTAATCGTTTACGTTTTCACACAGACAATAGTGCTGTTGTGCGTTACATTAACAAGCCTAAAAATAAGTTCATTTCTAAAGCTGCATTTTCTATTACTGGCGATTTAGGTTTTGAAAGTGGTGGTGGTGTTAGTGGCTTTAAAAATACTGATACATCAAAACCTGCACAATACTTTTTGAGTGCGATGTTTTACAATAGATTTTGGTTTGGCGAAAAACAAAAATTGGCATTCACAATTGGTGGTGGATATATGAATAATCCTGGAAGATACTTGGCTTTGTTACCAACAGGAGCAGGGGTTTTAACACAAAACCCTGGCGATAAAATGGAAGGTTGGGATGGCTCGGCAGGTTTTCAATTTATGCCAAATGAATACATCACATTTGGTTGCGAATATGTGCATCGTTATATGAATGTTCCTTATTTTTCAGGTCGTGGTGGTGTTACTTCACCCAATGGTTGGAATGCTCCAATAGGTAATCCTATTGGTTATACAGCAGATTTAGTAAACAGCGAAAACAGAATTATTTTTTCTACAATGTTTAGGTTTTAAAGTTTTCAAAATAAGTTACAGTGTTCTTTCTTCCAATGATTGGTGAAGAACACCAATGATGTTGATAAGCTTAGGTATTATGCAGCTACTCATATATTTAATATAGAGTAAACTGATGGTTACAAGAGGATTTAGAAAACTGGTTACTGGTAGTAACTATCTTACATCAGGTAGTAACTGTCTTACATTGAATAGTAGCTATCTTTTTGCTATTGATGGTGTTCTCTCATTTAAAAATATTATTAAACTTAATTATATTCAACATAATCCGATGAGAGCGTGCTTATGTTTTCAGTAAGAAGATTATCGGCATCATTGTATTTAACAAATGAACAGTATGAGGCTTTTTAACACACTGGAAATCTTGAAATTTTTGTTAGTGAAGAACACCATTAGTGTTCGAAACCTCTTCAATCCCTTTGGGATTGAATGATTATAGCAATTAATAGAAGCCAATTGATACGACCCTAATAGGGTCGAACACATCATTACAATTATAATTCTCTGCAAATATTACACTCCCTTGGAGTGGAAAAGAATCTTTCGAACACTAATAGTGAAGAACACCAACAAAAGCGAAATGTTATAGTGCCAGCAGTGTCTACCTTAGTGGACGCTGTGTTGCGTAAAAATGCTATATTTATTAGGCAGAAAATATATAAATGAAAAATGAAACAATATGCAACAGTGTTACTACCAACCGCAGCGTCCTTTGGCTTTGCTGCAATGGCTTTACAAAGAGACGCTGCGGGGACACTTGTTGGTGAGGAAAACACCAAAAAGGGCAAAAACAGAAAAAGAATGGGTGTGATGTAATAAATTATTGAAAACTACTTTAGTATATAGAAAATACTTAAGTTTGACAAGGCTTTTACATTAACAACAAAAATTATTTATGTCCAAAACTTAGTTATGAAAAAAAATCTCTACCTCATTGCATTTTGCTTATTTGTTATTGCAAGTGCTAAAGCACAGTATGTAACCATTTATGATCAAAATATAAGAAACAATTTGAAAAGTAAATTCCCAACATGTTTTAATGCAAGTGAGCAAATGGATACTACTTGTAATGCCATAATTTATGCTGATAGTCTTGATTTAAGCAATGGACTTAATCCTGTTTATTTGATTCGGTATTTTAAACATTTAAAATATTTAAATTTGAATTCTATAACTGGAAATATTATTTCTGGGCAAGTTAATTATGCTTATGGAACAATTCTAGATGGAATTAGCTTTCCACAAACTTTAAAATATTTAGACATAAGTAACAACCAAATTCAAACTTGGAATGAAATCTATAATTCTGTATCCAATCAGTACAATTACGTAAGAAGTTCGCTTTTTTCTAAGTTTCCCGATTCTCTTGAAACACTAATAGCAGATAATATTCTTTTTATTGAAAATTGTTACTATGGTTATTCGGGCGGTCCCCAATATTCAACATTAAAAGATTCTTTTCCAACTTTACCAAGTACGTTAAAAAGATTAAAATTTTCAAGTGGATCTTATGACTTTTATGGACCTCAAAATGTTTCGACGGTTAGGTTCAAAACAAATCAACTTCCTTCAAATTTAAATACCTTAGAGATAAATACAACAAATTCAAATTCTTTTAATCAGATAGTGCCATACACTTCCTTCCCTTCTACCTTAAATAACTTTTCGTGTAATTGCGATAGTGCTGATATGAGAAGAATATTTTCTATTGCAACATTACTACCTGCCATTGATACTCTGTATATTGGTAGTTATGGTTTAATAACAAAATTGCCAAATAGTCTCAAATATGCTTCTTTGTTTAATGTTACTTTTAATAAAAATGTAGTATTCCAGTTAGACTCTTTAAAAAGTTTAAATATTAGAAAAAATAATGGAAGTTTTAACATAGTGGCATCAGTACTTACTAAACTAAATTGTGATGCTTCTTACCTTAATTATATTTACTTGCAATCAGATTCATTAACAAAATTTTTTCCGACGAATAATCTTTATTTAGATACTTTAAAGATTGTGTCATCTTCCTTAAAATATTTAAATTGTTCCAATCAAGCAATAAAATATTTATCACCAAATTCAAGTATTTTAGATACATTAATTTGTGACACAAATAAGCTAAATAATATTGCTATTTTACCAAACAGCATTCGTTATCTTGCTTGTCAATCAAATAAACTAACTGCATTGCCCAATGTTCCTACTTCATTAAACTATTTTAATTGCAGCAATAATTTATTTGCAACATTGCCTGCATTGCCCAATGGTATTCAATATTTAGATTGCAGCAATATGGGCATTAACCCAGCTACCAATACCAAGCTAAATACCATTACCAATTTGCCCAATAGTTTGCAATACATTAATTGCATTAATAATAGTTTGGTGTATTTGCCACCAATGTCAACAGCTGCAACCAAAATATTATGCAGTAATAATTTGCTGCACGCATTGCCAGCATTGCCCAATACATTAAAGTATTTAGATTGTAGCAATAATTATTTTTTAACTACAATGCCTACTTTGTCTAATGTGTTAGACACAATGAAATGCAACATTAATAACCTAACAAGATTACCAGGTTTACCAGCCAGTTTAAAATATTTAGATTGCAGTAAAAATGCAATGACATATTTACCAGAACTGCCAGATGGTTTAAGTTTTTTACATTGCTGGAATAACGATTTTTATTGCTTACCAAAGCTGCCATCTGCTTTATCAGAATTCTGGGTTTCTACGTTGCACATTGCTTGTATGCCCAATACTGTAAATTGTGATGTTATAGAGGTTCACGATACTTATGGAACTGGTTATTATAATGCAGTTTTAAATCCTGCACCACCATTGTGTAATCCTGCATCAAATGCAAATCAATGCAAGTTTAAACCAGTAATGGAAGGCACAATTTATTACGATATTAATAGTAATGGTATTAAGGATGCGAATGAATATTATAGTAAAAATGTAAAAGTGCAGTTATCAAATGGAGCCTATACTTTTACAGATAATAGTGGGCATTATGAATTAACTGCTGATAGTTTAGGAGACTATACTATTAAGATTATTGCACCACAATATTATGCTGCAATGCCCGATACTTTTCATTATACATTTACGCAATACAATGCTTCAGTATCTGAACTTGTTGCTTTGCAACCTAAGCAAAATATAGATTCATTAAACATTAAAATTACTCCCTGGCAAAACTGTGCAAGACCAGCAAGTAATTTGGATTATATAATTAATTACGAAAATGTAGGTACCACTAATTTAAGTCCTATTGTTACTTTTAACTACGATAGTTCTTTATTAACCTATGTAAAAAGCTCTAACTATTTCGTTACAAATAGTGGTAACAAACTTACACTAAACATTAGCAGTTTTGCTGTTGGGCAAACAGGTGGTTTTACTGCATCTTTTACAGTAAAATCAACTGATACTTTAGGTAGTATTATTAATGCAAACACTGCAATTGTTGGTGGCAGTTCAACTGCTATTGATAGCATTGGCAGCACTGTTAAATCTTCTTTTGATCCTAACGATAAACAAGCAACGCCAGTGCTAACGCCATTGCAAATTGCTGCTGATAAATATATTGATTATACCATTCGTTTTCAAAATACAGGAACTGATACTGCATTTAATATAGTGCTTACAGACACTTTAAGCAATCAATTATTGCATAATACTTTACAATTAGTTGGTAGTTCACATAATTGCAAAGCCACAGTAAAAGATAATGTTGCCGTGTTTGAGTTTTTGAATATCAACTTAGCTGATAGCAATACCAATAGCCTAAAAAGCCACGGCTTTGTAAACTTTAGGGTGAAGCCATTGGGTAGTTTGGTTGATGGAGACGTTGTGCCAAATATTGCTGCTGTTTATTTTGATTATAATACACCTGTAAATACCAATACTGCTTACACATTTATTAATTTAACTGGAATTATTACTCCTGTTAAATTGATAAATTATGATGCGAAATTGATAAATGAAAAAGTTGTTGAAAATGTTTGGCAAACAGAAAATGAAGTTGGTTGCAGCCATTACAATATTCAAAAAAGCCCTGATGGTGTTGGTTTTGAAACTATTGGTAAAGTATTGGCAGGAAAAAATAATTATTCATTCAATGATATATTAACTAATTATTCATTGCAAAATACATTATTTTATAGATTGCAAATAATAGATAAAAATGGAAGTTATACTTATAGCCCAATTAAAAGAATACAACTAAACGGAAAACAACGAAGTGTAATTATTTATCCTAATCCGGCAAAAGAATTTATTAGTATTGAAGCGAAGAGCATTAAGCAAATTAAAATTATTGATAACCTTGGAAGAGTTGTTTTATCAAGAGTTTTTGATGCAGATGTAATGAATGCAAGTATTAATATTTCAGCACTACATAAAGGTTTCTATGCTGTACAAGTGATGGACAAAGCAGGAGAAATTAGAACAGAGAAATTGATTGTTGAATAAATGATAACAATGCAGTCTCGCATTTTAAATTTAAAGTGTTCACAAATTATTTTTTTGTAAACAAATTAACCTCGTTAATTTGCTAAACAATAAAACTTGCTAATTATGAAAAGACTATTTAGTTCTATGCTAACTTGTGTGGCAGTGTTACTAACACTTTCAGCCAATGCACAAAAATCTACTACCATATCTGGTAGTGTAAAACTCTCAAAAACAAACGAAGCAATTTCCGCAGTTTCTGTAACTGTTAAGGGTGGTACTGCTGGTACGTTTACAGACGACAAAGGAAATTTCACATTTTCTACTACGCAGAAACCACCATTTACATTAGTGTTTTCATCGGTTGGCTACAGTAGCAAAGAAGTTAGTTTTACAGGCAGCGATGTAAATGTTGAGCTAACAACTGTTGAAACTTTGGGTCAGGAAGTTGTAGTTGCTGCATCAAGAACGCAAGAAAAAATTCTTGAAAGTCCAGTATCTATTGAGCGAATGGGAGCTTCGGCAATTCGCAATTGTGCTGCACCCAACTACTACGATGCTTTGGCAAATTTTAAAGGTGTTGATATGACAACATCGAGTATGAATTTTAGAACTGTAAGTACTCGTGGATTCAATGGTAGTGGTAATCTTCGCTTCAATCAATTGGTTGATGGAATGGATAACCAAGCACCAGGTTTGAACTTTGCTGTAGGTAGCATTGTTGGTCCAAATCAATTAGATGTTGATAATGTAGAATTGTTACAAGGTGCATCTTCTGCATTGTATGGTTCTGGTGGAATGACAGGAACTTTACTAATGAACAGTAAAAATCCTTTTAAATATCAAGGCTTAAGTTTTCAAATTAAAGGTGGTGTAAACCACGTTGACAATAAACAAAGAACACAAACCGATTTTCATAATTGGGATTTAAGATGGGCTAAAAAATTATCAGATAGGGTTGCGTTTAAAATTGGTGCAGAATTTACTTCTGGTCAAGATTGGCAAGCTAATGACTACAGCAATTTAAAAAGAACAAATGTATTTAGCACATTAATTCCTGGCACAAGAACTACCGATCAAGGTTATGATGGTGTGAATGTTTATGGCGATGAGGTTGCTATAAATATGCAAGCTATTGCAATGGGTGCAAGATTGAATGTAAAAGCTATTCCTGCATCTCCTGCTACAGGTGGATATTCTGGTGTGCAAATTTTAGGTTTATTGGATGGTGCAATTGCAGGTGGAGCAACTATTCCAACATTAATGAGCAATCCATTGGTTGGTGCTTTGTTAGCAAATCCAAGTTTTCAACAAGCATTCCCATTTGTATTGGCAACAAGTCCATCAGCGAATAATCCTTACAGAAATGCTTACTTAGGAAATGGCTCTGGTTTATTGAGCAGAACTGGCTATAACGAAAAAGATTTAGTTGATTATAATAACTATAATGTAAAATTAAATGGTGCAGTTCACTATAAAGTTACCAATAATATTGAAGCATCATTATCTGCAAATTTTGGAACAGGAACTACTGTTTACACAGGTTCTGATAGATACGCTGTAAAGAATTTAAAAATTGGTCAATACAAGCTTGAGTTAAAAGCAAAAGATTGGTTTTTGCGTGCTTATACAACACAAGAAAACTCTGGAGATGCTTACACAGCAACCACTGCAGCAGTTGCTATCAATAGAAGCTGGAAGAGCGATGCAACTTGGTTTAACCAATATTTACAAACATATACTGCCACTTATTTTGGGTTTGCACCAAGTGCTGCTGCTGGTAATGTAAATGCTTCAGATGCTGCTGCAAGAGGTGTTGCAGATGCAGGAAGATTGACACCAGGAACAGATGAATTTAGAACTGCATTTAACACTGCAATTACTACACCTATTAGCCAAGGAGGAAAGAATATTGGTGGTGCAAAATTCAATGACAGAACTACTTTATGGCATTATGAAGGACAATACAATTTTTCTAAAATAAAAGTTGTGGACATTATGGTAGGAGCGAGTTTTAGAACATTTAACTTAAGCTCTAATGGAACTATTTTTGCCGATGATAATGGTCCAATAAAAATTGATGAGTATGGTGGGTATGTTCAATTGCAAAAGAAATTTTTGGAAGATAAATTAAAAGTTACTGTTTCTGGTCGCTACGACAAAAGCAGCAATTTTGATGGAAGATTTACACCAAGAGCAACAGTTACATACAAGGTTGCTGAAAATAACTTTATTCGTGCATCTTATCAACAAGCATATAGATTTCCAACAACACAAGATCAATGGATTAATTTAAGAACTCCTGGTTCAATCTTAATTGGTGGAATGCCTTATTTTGCTACATTGTATAACTTAAATAGTGCAAATCCTGTGAACACAGTGTACACTGCAAACAGTGTTGATGCCTTTAGAAATACATTGATAAATGGTAGTCCAAATCCAGGTGTTTTGCAAGCAGCAACATTCCCTACTTTAAAAGCAGAATCATCAAATTCTTATGAAATAGGCTATCGTGGTGTTGCAAGCAAAAATTTATTAATTGATGCTTACGTTTATTACAGCCAATTTAGTAACTTTATAGGACGTGCAGCAGTTGTTAGATCAAACCAATATTTAAACTACAATGCAACTCCAGCTGGGGTTCAATCTGCAATTCAAGATTTATTAGATCCTTCAAAAGCCGATAATCTTTCTTTTGTTACAAACTCTACAACCGATGTAAAAGCATTTGGTTGGGGTGTTAGTGCAGAATATAAAGCATACAAAAATTATGTAGTTAATGCAAATGTTTCTGGCGATCAGATGAACAATACTGACCCTAATTTGTTTACACAATACAACACACCAAAACTTAGATTTAATATTGGTATAAGTAATGCAAATGTTTACAAGAATTTTGGTTTTGGTGCTAACTACAAATGGCAAGATAAAGTAAACTGGCAAGGTACTTTTGGAACTGGTGATATTCCTTCTTATGGTACAGTTGATGGCTTTGTAAGTTATAAGTTTACAAACATTAAAAGTTTAGTTAAAATTGGTGCTACCAATTTGTATAATAAATATTACAGAAGTGCATTTGGTAACCCACAAATTGGCGGTGTTTACTATGTTAGCTTCGGTTATAATATATTTTAGTTTTCATAAATTCTATACTCGGTTTTATAAAATCCCTTGCTTTTGCAGGGGATTTTTATTTGCTATACCTTACCTTCGATTTTGTGCTACCACAACAGCTAATACAATCATTGCAAAACGTTGCAGGCTTTAATCAGCAAGCATTTGAAGCAGTTCACCAATCTGAAGAACAGATTACTTCTATTAGAATAAATCCAAGTAAAATATCGGATAGTAAACAAGGAATGATGAGTGATGAAGTGAAAACATCAAAAGTGCCTTGGTGTGAATTTGGTTACTATTTAAACGAAAGACCTTCTTTTACATTCGACCCAATTTTTCACGCAGGATCGTACTATGTGCAGGAAGCAAGTAGTATGTTTTTATGGCAGGTTTTGCAACAAACAACTGGCAATGAAACACAAAAAACTGTTCTTGATTTATGTGCTGCACCAGGTGGTAAAAGCACCTTGCTTGCAAGCTATTTTACTGATGGATTAGTGGTAAGTAATGAAGTGATAAAACAGCGTTGTTCTGTATTGGTAGAGAACATTACAAAATGGGGAAGCGATAATGTAATTGTTACCAACAACGACCCCAAAGATTTTAAAAGGCTTCCAAATTTCTTCGATGTAATTGTAGTTGATGCACCTTGTAGTGGCAGTGGTTTATTTAGAAAAGATAAAAATGCCATTGATGAATGGAGTGAAGAAAACGTGAATTTATGTAGCCAAAGGCAACAAAGAATTATTGCAGATATTGCTGATTGCTTAAATGAAAATGGGATATTAATTTACTCAACTTGTTCTTATTCAAACGCTGAAAATGAAGATGTGTTAGATTGGATAAAAAATAGTTTTAACCTTGAATCTGTGCAGCTAAAAGTAGAGGAGGAGTGGGGGATTGTTGAAACTGTATCAGATGCTGAAAGCTGCTATGGATATAGGTTTTATCCTGATAAGGTAAAGGGTGAGGGCTTTTTTATTGCAGCATTTAAAAAGACATCAACACAAAAAACAAATCAAAAATTTAAAGAAACAATTCTTGCAAAACCTTTAAAAAAGGAAATAGAAGTTGTTGAATCTTTTATGCCAATAAGAGAGAACTATTTTTTGTTTAAGCAAAATGAATTTGTAAGAATTTTTCCTCAAGAATATCAACAACAATTGCAAATTATTGCAAGCAATTTATACATCAAAAAAGCTGGAGTTGAGTTGGGTGCTGTAAAAGGAAAAGATTTAATTCCCTCTCACGAGCTTGCAATGAGTTCCTTAGATATGAAACATATCAATAATTTTACATTGAATAAGGAGCAAGCATTACAATATTTAAGCAAAAAAGAAGTTAATATAGATGTACATTCAACAGGCTGGGCTTTAATGAAATTTGATAATATTTCTTTGGGTTGGATAAAAGCTTTGCCCAATAGAATTAATAATTATTACCCTGTTGAATGGAGAATTTTAAAAGATAAAAAGTGAAAATGAAAGTATTGAAACCATTATTACCATTGGCTTGTAGCATTATAGCAACGTTTAGCTATTCACAAAATGGTGGAAGCATTGTTACACACTTTATTAAAAAAGGAGAAACAATTAGTAGTATAGCCAGACAGTATCATACAAAAAAGGATGATATTCTGCGATTGAATAATTTAAGTGATAATACTGTTTTGCACATTGGACAAAAAATAATTGTACCAACAGGAAAGGGAAATACAGTATCGCAACCAACTGTTACTACTAAGACAGCAACTGTAGTTAAACCTGCACCAAATAATAACCAATATCAAATAATGCCTGGTGATAACTTAACAAAAATTGCTAAACAACATCACGTTACAGAACAACAACTAAAAGATTGGAATGGTTTGAAAAATGATAACATCAAAGCTGGTAATTACCTCACTGTTAGCAACATAAATGCTGCACCTAAACCTATCGTTAAAAAAGAAGAAAAAAAGGCTGAGACTGAAATTAGTCCTGCAAAAGTAGATCCAATTGTAAAAAAAGTTGAACCACAACCTGAACAAATCACAAAACCAATTGTTCAAGAAAAAGCACCTGAAAAAGTTGAAACAAAAGAAACGAAAACACAAGTTGCAGAAACTCCAAAACCAACGCCTGCAATAGTTTCAACAAAAAATGGCGAGGACTTTTTTAAAAATGAATTCTCATCTACTAAAAATTCTGTCGAAGGTAATAGCGGTATTTTTAAAACTATAGCAGGAATACAAGACAAAAAATACTATGTTTTATTAAACAACATTGAGAGTGGTAAAGTTGTTAAAATCAGTGCAAACAATAAATTTGTTTACGCCAAGGTTTTAGGCTCATTGCCCAATATTAAAGAAGATAATGATTTGACCCTGCGAATAAGTTCTGCTGCAGCAAATGCCTTGGGAATAGGTGAAAATAAATTTATTGCAAAGGTGGAATTTTAGTAGCGGTGCATTTTTATTTGATTATGCATAAAAAAAGGGCCAGGATAAAAATCCAGCCCCGTTT